>JAFMJK010000101.1 GCA_017853515.1 Chthoniobacterales bacterium
GCGAAATCGTCAGCGTCAGCGTCATCGCCCGCCCGAACCCCGAGACCAGCGCGGTCCTCCCGAAAGCCAAGTAACGCCATGATCCTGGCGCAGGTCGAGGGAAGCATCGTCGCGACGAAGAAGAACCCCAAAATGACGGGGGCGAAATTCCTCTTCGTCCGTCCCCTCGTGGTCGACAAACCTGATGCCGCGGAGTTGCGCCCGGGCGCTTCCACCCTTGTGGCCGTCGACTCGCTCGGCGCCGGCGAAGGAGAAGTCGTCCTCATTGTGCAGGGCAGCTCCGCGCGTCTGGCCGGAACCGACAAAGACTCGCCGGTCGATGCGGTGGTCGTCGGGATCGTCGACACCGTGGATGTTTCCAAACGCAAACTCTACCAGACCAAGTAAGCCATGCCTGCGATCGACGAACAGGTGGTGACCAAAGTGGTCAGCGAAGTCCTCAACCGACTCCGCCAACAGCAAGTCGCTGTCGCTCCCGCGCCATCCGCACCGGCTGCCCCGGTCTCGATCCCGTCATCCCCCAGCGGATCCTACGGCGTCTACGAGGACATGAACGCCGCCTGCGATGCCGCCCAGCGCTCTTTCGACAAACTCCGCGCCGCCGGTGTCTCCGCCCGCAAGGCGGCGATCGGTGTTATCCGCCGGCTGTGCGTGGAAAAAGCGGACGAATGGGGCCGCCTCGAGTTCGCCGAGACCAAGATCGGGCGCCTCGAGCACAAGATCGAGAAGCTGAAGATCTGCGGCGACCTCGTGCCCGGCGTGGAAATGCTCGAGCGCCTGGCATTCAGCGGCGACTTCGGCCTCACCGTCATCGACTTCGCCCCGTGGGGCGTGATCGGCGCCGTGACGCCTTCGACCCACAGCGTCCCCACCCTCACCGGCAACGCCATCAACATGATCGCGGCCGGCAACGCGGTGGTCTTCAACACCCACCCCGGTGCGGCCAAATGCGCGGCCGTTGCGGTCAAGGCCTACAACGAGGCCATCGCCAAGGAAACCGGCATCACCGACCTGCTCTGCACGGTGGTCAAGCCGACCCTCGAAACTTTCCAGCAAATGTGCGCCAACCCGCACGTCAAACTCCTCTGCGTGACCGGCGGACCCGCCGTGGTCGCCGCCGCGATGAAAACCGGCAAGCGCGCCATCTGCGCCGGCCCGGGCAACCCGCCCGTAGTGGTCGACGAGACCGCCGACCTCGCGCGGGCCGCAGCCGCCATCATCCAGGGCGGTTCCTATGACAACAACCTGCTCTGCATCGGCGAGAAAGAGGTCTTCGTCGTCGATGCCGTGGCCGACAAGTTGATGGAAGAATTGCGCAAGGCCGGAGCCGTCCGCCTCGATGCGCGCCAGGTCGAAGCTCTGGCCGAGAAAGCTTTTGTCTTTCCGGAGAACAAGGGCGCCGGTTGCCCCCATCCCGTGGTCAACCGCGACTTGGTGGGACGCGATGCCGCCGTCTTGGCCAAGGCCATCGGGCTCGATGTCCCCGCCTCGACCAAACTTCTCTTCGGCGAAACCAAAGCCGACCACATCTTCGTCGACGAAGAGCAGATGATGCCCTTCATGCCGATCGTCCGGGTGAAAAACGTGGACGAAGCGATCAAGGAAGCGGTCAAAGCCGAGCACGGCTACAAACACACGGCCGTCATGCATTCTCGCAACATCGACGCCCTGACCAAAATGGCGCAGGTGGCCGATACCACTCTCTTCATCAAGAACGGCCCCTGCATGACCGGCCTGGGTCTGGGCGGCGAGGGCTTCCTCAGTTTCAGCATCGCATCGCCCACCGGCGAAGGCGTCACCACGCCCATGACCTTCACCCGCTCCCGCCGCTGCGTCATGGTGGAAAATCTCAATCTCTACTGATCCTCGTTTTCATCCTTTGCCATGCGCACCGCCGTGATCCAGGGCCATATCACCTCGACCGTGAAGCATCCGAGCTTCAAGGGCACGCGGCTGCTGGTCGCCGTGCCCGAATCCGGCGACGTGCCCCCGCAGGTGGTCATCGACAACCTCGGCGCGGCCATCGGCCAGCGCGTCATCATCTCGAGCGACGGCGCCGAAGCGCGCCAGATCGTGGGGGACAAACTCAGCCCGGCGCGCTGGAATGTGACCGGCATCGTCGATCCGGAAGGAGCCCTCGCCGTATGAGGCTCGGCACCGTCATCGGTCGCGTCACCCTCTCGGCGCGCCATCCGGCCTACCGCGGCGAGCGCCTCCTGCTCACCCTGCCGTGGAAGCGCGAGACTCTGCACGGCGCGCAGGCCTTCGACCCGTCCATCGTCGTCTACGATCAACTCGGCGCCGATGCCGGGCAGACTGTCGCGATCAGCGAAGGCCGCGAGGCCGCCTGTCCTTTCCCCGATCCGACCCCGGTCGACGCCTACTGCGCCGCGCTGGTCGACGATCTCTTTATCCAACCGCAATCATGAAAGTATTCGCCCATCAAGACGCCGCCGCGTTCGCCAGAACCGGGGCCAAGGAATTCCGCCACAACCGCGAGGTGCTCGTCACGCCCGGCGCCCGCGATGTCTTCTCCGAGGCCGGCATCAAGGTCGTCTTCGAGAGTGGAGCCTCGGCGGAAGCATCTGCACTGACCGCCGTGACCAGTGCCGACGACGCCTCGCTGTTCAGCTCGCCCCTGGCCGAGAAGCTGAAGAAAGAAATCTGCGAAATGGGCCGCCGCGTCTGGATCCGGGAATATTGCGACGGCAACGGCGGGAACATCTCAGCCCGTCTGGCCGAGAACCGCTTCATCTGCACTCCCACCGGGGTGAGCAAAGGGTTCATGACCCCGGACATGCTCTGCATGGTCGACGGCGAGGGCCGCCAGGTCGCGGGGACATGGAAGCGCTCCAGCGAGATCACCACGCACCTTGCCATTTACAACACCACGCCCGAGGCCATGTCGGTGTGCCACGCGCACCCGTGCCATGCCGGAGCTTTCGCCATCAAGGGCATGCAGCCACCCCCGCGCCTCATTCCCGAACTCGAGGTTTTCGTCGGCACCGTCGGCATGGCCGAATACAAGACGCCGGGTTCCCCCGAGATGGCCGAGTCGATCAAGCCCCTCGCCCCGCAGCACCAGTCCATCATCATGGGCAACCACGGTGTCATCACTTGGGGCAAGAGCGTGGAGGACGCCTATTTCAAGATGGAGATCACCGACGCCTACTGCCGCACGGTCATCCTTGCGCAGTCGATTCCCGGCGGCGCGTCCATCCCCTGCGAAAAGATCGGCGAACTGCTCGAACTCAAGAAAGGCATGGGCCTGCCCGACCCGCGCTACGGACTCAAACCGGCCGAGCTTTGCGAGGTCGACCCGTGGACCCAGATGTGCGGCCAGCGCGGATGCTCCACGCCGGTCACGCCGTTCAACCCGCTGGAGGGTCCCTCCTCCTCACCGGCCCCGGCCGAAATGGAGGCCCTCGTGCAGAAAATCACCGACGAAATCGTCGCCAACCTGAAATAACATGAAAGTCGCCATCATCGGCGGCGGCGGCCGCGTCGGCAGCTGCGCCGCCTTCGCCCTGCAATGTTCCGGGGTCGTCAAAGACCTTATCATCCTCGACGCCAACCAGGCCACGGCCGAAGGCGAAGCCCTCGATCTCGTGCACGGCGCGGCCTACTGCGCCGACCAGAATATCTACGCCGGCACCTACGCCGACTGCGCACAGGCCGATCTCGTCTGCATCACCGCGGGATTGCGCCGCAAGCCGGACGAATCCCGCCTCGACTTGATCAACCGCAATGTCGGGCTGTTCAACGGCATCCTCGACAGCCTCAAGCAGGCCGGATTGAAAAAATCGGCCATCATCTTCGTGGTTTCCAACCCGGTTGACATCCTCACCCAACTCGCCGCCGAGCGTCTCGGATTGCCGTGGCAGCAGGTCATCGGTCTGGGAACCATGCTCGACAGTTCGCGTTTCTGCTCGCTCATCGCCGCCGAACTGAAGCTCCCCGCCACGCAAGTGCGCGCCATGATCCTCGGCGAGCACGGCGACAGCATGCTGCCGGTCTGGTCGTCGGCCTCGGTCGGCGGATTCCCGCTTTTGAAATTCCCCGGCGTCACGCCGACTTTCCAGTCGAAGATTTTCGAGCGCACGCAAAAGAGCGGCGCGGAAGTCATCTCGCGCAAAGGCGGCGCCGGTTGGGCCGTCGGCGTGACCATCAAGGAAGTGATCGATTGCATCGCCCTCGACCGTCAGCGCGTGCTCCCCGTCTCCAGCCAGATCCAAGGCGCCTACGGCATCCGCGGCATCAGCCTCAGCGTGCCCACCGTCGTCGGCCGCGGCGGCGTCGTGCAGCAACTGGAAATCGAACTCTGGCCGAAGGAAATGCAGGCCCTCCAAGCTTCCGCTCACGCCCTCAAAGCCACCCGCGCCAAGGTCGGTTGACGATGTTCAGAGCAGCCACACCGGAACTTCCTCACGCGGGGCTTCGGCGGTGGCCGCACTCACAGCCTTCCGGGGTTTGTTGCCCGCTGGCTTCCCCTCACCGCTCTCACCGCGGCCCCTCTCTGCGGCGAGCCACGCCTGGATCCGCAACGTGTGCTCGCCCGAAGGCTCCTGCCGACCGGTCAACCAGGCGGACACATGCGGTTGCGCGATCCCGAGATGTTCGGCCAACCGCGTCACCCGCCCGTGCCGACCGCGGCAAAAAGCGGACAGATCGGCAATCATCAACGGCATCAAACGCTTGTCATCTTTCATCCCCGCCAATCTCCGCCGCAACTCCCTGCTCCGTCAAGAGTATTCATAACGTTTCCATTATCTTTTTCCCGGCTAACCGCGGGCTCGTACCTCTGAAGGTAGGGACGAGCGGCCCGCTCGTCCGCTCCCTTTCCAACGGACACGCGGGCCGCGTGTCCCTACCCTCTGCAGTATGACCGAAAGTCCAGATGCTTTCCGAAGTTTGTCTTAATCGCCTCAACCCTCATCCACCATCAACCCATCCATGACCTCCTCCTACGAACTCTCCCGCGAAGCCTACGCCGCCCAAGGCGTCGACACCGAAAAAGCCCTCGAAATCCTCGGCCGCACGCCGATCTCCGTGCACTGCTGGCAAGGCGATGACGTCGGCGGCTTCGAATCTTCCTCCGCCGGAGATCCGGGCGGCGGCCTCGCCGTGACTGGCAACTATCCGGGCCGCGCCCGCACACCCGGCGAACTCCGAGCGGACCTCGAAAAAGTTTTCTCCCTTGTCCCCGGCAAACACCGCCTCAATCTCCACGCGTTCTATCTCGAGACTGGCGGCAAAACAGTCGACCGCGACCAGATCGAGACTTCGCATTTCCAGGCCTGGATCGATTGGGCCAAATCGCTCGGCATCGGGATGGATTTCAACCCGACCTGCTTCGCCCACCCGAGGGCGGCCGATGGCTTCACCCTCGCCCACCGTGATGAGGCTATCCGCGATTTCTGGATCGAACACGCCAAACGCTGCCGCAGGATCGGGGCGGACATCGGGCGTGCCCTCGGCTCGACTTGCGTGGTCAACGTGTGGATTCCCGACGGCTACAAAGACTTGCCGATCGACCGCGTGGCTCCGCGCAAGAGATTGATCGAGTCGCTCGACGCCATCTTCGCCGAAAAACTTCCCGAGAAAGACGAAATCGACGCCGTGGAGTGCAAACTTTTCGGCATCGGCTCGGAAAGCTACGTTGCCGGATCGCACGAATTTTATCTGGGCTACGCCGTCTCGCGGCAAAAGGCGGTGTGCCTCGACGCAGGGCATTTCCATCCGACGGAAACCCTCGCCGACAAAATTTCCTCCGTTCTGCTTTTTGTCCCCCGCTTGCTGCTGCACGTGAGCCGGGGCGTGCGCTGGGACAGCGATCACGTCGTCCTTCTCGACGACCCGACGCGCGCGGTCATGGAGGAATTGGTCCGGGGCGATTTTCTCGGCCGCACCAGCATCGGCCTCGATTACTTCGACGCCAGCATCAACCGCGTGGCCGCTTGGGTCATCGGCATCCGCGCCACGCAAAAAGCGCTGCTCCTCGCGTTGCTCGAGCCAGCGAAGAATCTGCGGGAGGCGGAGGAAAGCGGCAACCACACCGCCAGGCTCGCCCTGCTCGAGGAAACAAAGTCATTGCCATGGGGAGCCGTCTGGGACGAGTTCTGCCGCCGCCACAACGTGCCCGTCGGCACCACCTGGCTGTCCGAAGCGGAGGCTTACGGACAAGAGACGACTCGCCTCCGAAGCTGAGTGCGTGTAGGATCCGCCGGATGAAGTTTCCCCGCCCGGCCGCATTTCTGCTCCTCGCGCCCGCCATGGCTTGGGCGCAGGAACCTGCGCCGTCCGGGGCCAAGGACGCCATCAAGAACGGTGGCTTCGAGAGCACCCAGCAAACCCCCAACCTTTGGACCGGTGTAGACAAGGACGGCTTCCTCGCCGGCTTCCGCGGCGTTCTCCCTGTATTGAACGCCGGCGGCAATGTGGCGGAGCAACCCATGCCGGTCTCAGTGGCGGTGGGTGATCTGAACAGTGACGGCCTGCCGGACATCGTCTCCTCCGACCCTCTCGGCTACGTGCGCATCTACTTCAACAGCGGGAGCAAGGAGCAACCGAAGTTCACCACCGGCGAACTCACCCTCCCGTGGCTGGCCTCCGGAGAAGGCGATCCTCCGTGGGCACTCGAACTGAGAGTGAGACACGAAGTGGTGTGGCGGAACCTGAAGTGGGCCAAGCGGCGCCAAGGTGTGCGCGTCTCGCTGGTCGACTTGACCGGCAGCGGCAAACTCGACCTCGTGGCCGGCAACTACTTCGGCGATATTTTCGTCGTGCGGAACAGCGGCTCGGCCCAGAAACCCCAATTTGCCCAGCCGGCACCCCTCAACAAAGCCTTCATCGCGACGATGAAGGACCCCGTGGCTCGCTGGGGCAATGTGTTCGCCCCGGTCATGCATGACTGGGATGGCGACAAACGGCCCGACCTGCTCGTCGGCGAAGGATCCTACTCGGCCAACAACATCCATCTCTTCCTCAACCAAGGTTCCGCCGCCGCTCCCGTCTTCAGCGAGGAAAAGCGTCAGCCCTTGGCCTTGGGCGAAGGACGCCAGCAACTCACGCCCGCCTTGGCCGATGTTAACGGCGACGGCAAAATGGACATTCTGGTCGCCGACGGCGAAGGCCGTGTCACCGCTTATGTCCGACCGGCCACCTGGAAATTCGGTGACAGCATTTCGCCCACGGGCTTTCTCTCCAAAAGCGGCGGCCTTGCTCCCGAAAAAGGCCAAGCGCTCGCTCTCGGCCCGGGCATCCACACCATCGCCACCGGAGATATGAACGGCGACGGACTTTTCGATCTCGTCATCGGCAAAAACAACGGCCGTATCGCTTGGGCAGCCAACAAGGGCACTAAAGAAGCGCCGAAATTCGAGGTCCCCGCCGACCTCACCGGCGACAAGCCCGTGCCCGCCGCATGGGAGCTTCCCTCGCAGTGGGATGTCGATGCAGGCGCCTCGCGCGGCAACTTCTTCGTCTATGCGAACAGCGTCACCGCGCAAGACGATCCGGGAGCGCAGCCCGTGGAGGGGACCCGCGCCCTCAAGTTCGGCTACACGTCGCCCGCCGCTTCCGTCCTGCCTTTACCCCGCCTTGTCCTTCCCGCCACCGAGCAGTTCGATCGACTCGCCGAGCAGGGCGACGGCCGAGCGCTCTTATACGCGAATAC
>JAFMJK010000004.1 GCA_017853515.1 Chthoniobacterales bacterium
CCAGCCGACCCTACCGAGGGGTGTGAAAAGTCGAAAAACTTTTCGTGATTGGTATGAAATATCGCGCCAGGGACGGCGCGATCCACCTTGCCAGACGTCCGGAACCTTTTCGTGATCGGACTCAGGGGGCGGACAACGTGTCGCCGCGCTCTTTGTAATATTCGTAGCGGTCGCGCACCGCCGCCACATAAGCGCGTGTGCTGGCGATGTCCATGGCCTGCGACAATTCCTCGGCGCTCATGCTCGCACCGCCCGACCATCTCTTCACGCGGCTGCGTCCCGCATTGTATTCGCCGAGGGCGAAGGGCAGGGGATCCTCCTGCCGGGACCAATGCTTCAGCGCCTGCGCGAGATACCATGTTCCGATTTCGATGTTTGTCTTCGGGTCGAGCAGATCTTCCGGAACAAAAGTTTCCACCCTCAGGGCCTGCACCCAATCCTGCGCCGCGGGTTCGGTCACCTGCATGAGGCCGCGTTCGCCGTGGGCTCCGAGTTTGTCCGGTTGGAAACGGCTTTCCTGCCAGATGACCGCTTTGACCAGCAGCGGATCGAGGCCGTGGCGCGCGGCGGCTGCGGCAATGAGCGTGTCCTGCGAGTCGTAGCGTCCGAAGCTCGCGAGCTCGGACAAGCGGTAGACCGGATCCTTGTCCGTCAAAACCAGAACGCCGGCCGCCAGGGCAAGCGCGATGGCGATCAATCCCAGGATGTAGACCCGGCGCCCGGACATCACCGAACGATAACGGCGCGTGCCCGCCGAGTCATCGCCAAAGCGCGGCGTAGTTCCCGGCGAAGCGCGCGCTGGCTGCCGCATCCGGAACAATTTCCACCATGCGCGGCGAGGGCTCCGGCCAAGTATCCGCGGCGGAATGCGTTTGCCCGTAATGCCAGCCGAACATCTCCGCCCATCCGCGCAAATGCAGCGCATGGGTGTTGAGGAACGAGGCATTTTTGAACATGCGATCGAAAATCATCCCGCCGCCATTGTTCACCACCGCAAGCGTGATGTCCGCGCCGTCCAATTGCGCGGCGGGCCACAGTCCGGCGAGATCATAGAGCGCGGACAAGTCGCCGATCACCGCGGCGCTCGGGCGGCTGTTGTCCGCCAATCCAAGGGCGGAGGAGACAAGTCCGTCGATGCCGTTGACCCCGCGGTTGGCGTAAAAGTTTTGTTCCGACGGCGTGCGCGGTGCGACCAGATCCCATTCGCGGATGGACAGACTGTTGCCCAGAAAGACGCGGGCATTGCGGGCGAACTTCTCCGCGGCGGCGCGCACCAGCGCGGCCTCGCTCCGAGGCTCCCGTGCCAGCAACTCCTCCGTGGCCGCGGTGATGGATCGATCCCGGGCCAGAAGCACAGAGGTGTTCCCCCCGGATGGTATGACATCGGTCAGCGTCCGGAAGAGGGCCAGCGGAAGGACCGGTGCTCCGCGTGCGAGTCCGGGAAAAGGTGTGCGGGAAACGTGCAGCACGGGTCGCGGGTCATCATCCAGTTCCCTCCAAAGCCGCGGAGTGGGCACGCCGCCGATGCGGAGGATTCCGTCGCACGCCGCCCGGCATTCGGGTGAGGAAAGGATCCGCTCGCCGGCGTGCAGGGAAAATTCCTGCAGGTTGCGGTGACCTCGCAGCTGCGAGACGGCCTCGAGGTAGAGCGGACTCGAGAGCGAGGCCAGCCATGGCGCGACATCATGCGCCTCGTCTCCGGTGAGCGAGGAAACGAGCACAAGCGGATTACGCACGCCGGCGAAAAAATCTTCCCAGTGCTGCCGCGCGGATTCTTCGGTCATCCAAGGGGAGGCATTCCTCGGCATGCCCGTCCCGGCGGACGAAAGCGCGACCGGTTCGCCGGTGAGCGGTTCGTCGAAGCAGACATTGAGGTGCACGGGTCCGGGCGGCAGCGACGACAACTGCCCCGGCGCGTCGACATCGATGACCGGGATGCGGCAGGCGGCGAAGATCGGCAGTTGGTCGATGGTCTGCGGTGCGCCGGTGCCGCGCAGTTTCCGTGGACGGTCCGCCGTCACCGCGACGAGCGGCCATCCTCCGTGCACCGCTTCGAGCATGGCGGGCAGCAACTCGGCGGCCGCGGTTCCCGACGTGGTGAGCACGGCGACCGGTCTGTTGTCGCGCCGGATGCGGCCCAGCGCGAAAAAGGACGCGCTGCGTTCCTCGAAAAAGTTGAGCACTTCGAAAGCGCCGCGCGAGGCGTCGGCCGCAAGAACGAGCGGCGCATTGCGTCCGCCCGGACAAATCACCAAGGTCCGCACGCCCGCGCCGCGCAGGACGGCGAGCACCTCCGCGGCAATGACAGCGTTCGCTTCGGCCGCGCTCAAAGCCCGAGATTGCCGCGGGTGGCGGAAATTTTCAGACGCAGTTCGGCCAACTCCCGCGCCAGATCGCTGCCCGGCACGAGACCGCATCCCGCACCGCAGCGTGTCGTTTTCGCATCCCACTGCACACCGCGAATGGCGACGAGGCAGCGCGAACGTCCGCCGGGCAAGGCGAGGCCGAAGGGCGCGGAGAAATATCCGCGTTCCCCGCCATCGATCGCGGGAAGAATGCCGCGCCAATCTCCGCGCGGCGCCACGCCGACCGCTGGCGTGGGGTGCAACCGCGCGACAAGACCGGAAAATTCCGCGCGGCTCTGCGGCATGACGCGCAAGTCGGTGCGCAGGTGCGAGAGCATGCCGATGCGCCACAGGCGGGTTGCTCCGCGCGTGACCTGCCCCAGCGGCGCGATTTGCGCGGCGACGTCCTCGAGCACGAGGCGGTGCTCGTTGCGTTCCTTGGGGTCGTCCAGCATGTCCTCCGGCATCGCTCCGGAGCGCGCGGTGCCGGCCACCGCGACGGTGTGGATTTCGACCCCGTCGTCCTCGAAAAGCAGTTCGGGCGAAGCGCCCAGCGCGCCGCCCTTCTCGTCCCAGAATCCGTAGGGCATCAATCCCGCGGGCAAGTTGGCCAGGTTGCGCAGGGCGCGCTCGCGCTCGGCCGCGGTGAGCGCGCCGCGGCTTGTTTCGAATACCGCGGGCACCGCCTTTTGCAGGCGCACGCCGCGGAATTCGCCGGTCACTTTGGCGAAGGCGGCGGCGAAAGATTTTTCGTCGAACGGTTCCCAGCGGCGCGTTATGTCGCGTGGCTGCAACATTTGTGCGAGGCTGTCGGGCGAGACGGCGGCGGCTTGCGGATAAATCCGCCACGGCTTTTCTTCGCGGAGGAAAAAGTCCGGCACATAAAAAGAAGGACGCTCCGGGTCTGGCCGGTCGGCGCGCGCGGCTTCCCCCCAGGCGATGATCCAGCAGTCCTCGGACCACGCCATGAGGGCGCCGCGGTCGAGGAAGGCGCGGATCTGCGCCGGTTCAGGCAGCGAAAGGCGGAGTTGCTGCCAACCCGTTGCGACCGGCGCGGTGTTCATCATACTGCGTTACGCCTCGCCGGGGCCGCGGGATTCGCGGAGTCAGCCGCGGAGTTGCCGCTCGGCCGCGAGCCAGTCCGATTCCGGATTGCCCGGCAGGCCGCGGCGATGGCGGTCCTCCCCGATGAAATAGGCGCGCAGCGAGATATCCTCGGTGGTCACCGAACCGATCACCGCGGTGATCTGGCTCTTGCCGCCGCGGCGTTCGCTCATCACGCGGGCGGGCGTGGCGGTGACGGCTTTGGTCCGCACGGACGCCGGGCGAGCCGGTTTTTTGGCCGCGGTTTTTTTGACGGCTGTTTTCTTCTTGGCTGGTCGGGCGGCGCTCTTTTTGGCCGCCGCTTTTTTCACGGTCTTGGGCATAAAAGTTATGTTGAAGAGGACATGAAACCAGCGACTTCGCGCGCGGGCCAAGTTTTTTCGGTTTCACCAGAGTGGATGTGGGCCTAATCTTTGACCCATGGGCATTTCTTTGGGCGAATTTTTCCTCCGCTGGTTCGTCACCGCGGTGGCGGTCTTCGTCGCGGCCTGGATCGTGCCCGGCATCACTTACAGCAGTTTCACCAGCCTGGCCTTCGCCTCGCTCCTCCTCGGGATCATCAACGCGCTGGTCCGTCCCGTGCTCCTCATTCTTTGCTTCCCCCTCATTCTCGTCACCATGGGTCTGTTCATCCTCGTGCTCAACGCGCTGCTGCTCTGGTTCGTCTCGGGCCTCATGATCGGCGGGTCATTCCACGTGGAAGGATTCTGGACCGCTTTCTGGGGCGCCATCGTCATCGGTCTGGTCAGCTGGCTGCTCAGTTCGTTTTTCCGCGGCAGCGACGGGAAAATTTATCCGCTGACCCACCACACGGCGATCAAACAGGCCCGCGGCCGCACGCTGAACTGACATGGTTCCGGACGCTCTGCGGCGTTGGCTCGACGGCGGCCGCACCGGTGTCAAAGTCTGCGGATTCACCCGCGAAGAGGATGCGCATGCGGCGATCGACGCGGGTGTCGACGCGCTCGGGTTCAATTTTTACCCGCAGTCGAAACGCGCCGTGCGTCTGGCCGACATCGCGCCGTGGCTGAAGAAACTTCCGTCCGACATCGGTCGCGTGGCCATCGTGGTGCGTCCGGATGAAGCCCTTTTGCGCGAACTGACCCAATCGCGGTTTTTTCACGCTTTGCAATTCCATGGCGGCGAAACACCCGAATTTTGCGCCGAGTGGGGAGGGGACTTTTACATCAAGGCACGCCCCATCTCCGACGCCGCCTCGGCCGATGCCGCGTTGGCCGACCCCGCACCCTGTCTTCTTCTCGATGCGCACGCGCCTGGAGTGCACGGGGGAACGGGAACGACGATCGATTGGTCGCTCGCCGCCGATGTCGTCTCCGCGGCCGCGCGGCCGGTGGTTCTCTCCGGCGGCTTGCGTCCAGACAACGTGGCGGAAGCAGTCCGCCAAGTGCATCCCGCCGCCGTCGACACGGCCAGCGGCGTCGAATCTTCCCCCGGGGTGAAAGACGCCGCTCAGATGCGGTTGTTTGTTACGGCGGTGCGGGGTGAGTCCGTGCTTGATGCTTGATCGCCTCGCTTTTCCGCGCTCATTCTCGCGTCGCATGAAAAAGGCTCTCCTCCTCGTTCTTCCCGTTCTTCTCGCCGGCTGCGTCAGCGACGAAGAATTGGCCAACATCGTCAATCCTTACAACCGTCCCGGACAATATGGTGGCTATGTTCCTGCGGGTCAGCGACCGGTTTATCCGTATCAATCGCAGTCGTTCTACCAACCCGCCTATCGCGATGGTTACCGCCAAGGCTACAACGCGGGCTTCTATGACGGCGGCCGCGGATTCCCTTATCGCGCCAACTCCAACTACCGCGGTCCCGCCTACAATGTTCCGTTCTCCGACGGTTACTACAAAGGCTACGCCGAGGGCTTCCACGAGGGGCGCCGCGGCATAGGCTACGGCTGCTCGCTCTGAGTTTGCCCGAGTGACCGAGTAGTTTTAGCGGCGGCGGTCGCCGGCATCTGCTGCAGCGCCGCTTCATCACTGCATGAGTTCCTCGCCAATCCGTGAGGGAGTTGGCGGCGAGGGCCGCGATCTCCGCAGCACGCCTCTGTAAAACGATCGTTGTTTCTCATATACGCCGCCGTCCTTGCCGGGGCGGTGACAGACGTTTAGGGTAGTCGGTTCTAGTTATGAACAAGCAGGAAGCTTTCAAAGTGGCGGTTTTGGCTGGTGACGGCATCGGGCCGGAGGTGATGGCCGAGGCGCTCAAAGTGCTGGCTGCGGCCGCGGCCAAGTTCGCCATTCCCTACGAACTCCGGGAGGAGCGGGTCGGGGGCTGCGCCATCGATGCCGACGGGGTCGCCCTGCCGGACCAGACGCTGCAGACCTGCAAGGAGTCGGATGCCATTCTGTTCGGCTCGGTTGGCGGTCCGAAATGGGAGTCGCTGCCGCCCAACCAGCAACCGGAGCGCGCCGCTCTTCTCGCCCTGCGCAAGACCTTCGCCCTTTACGCCAACCTGCGTCCGGCGATCTGCCTTCCCGAATTGACCCACGCTTCGCCGGTGCGCGAATCGATCGTCACCGGCGGGTTCGACGTCCTCTTTGTGCGCGAGCTGACCGGCGGACTTTATTTCGGCGAGCCGAAATACATGAAGCACGAGAGCGGCGAGTGGTTCGCGGTCGACACCATGATTTATTGGGAGAGCGAAATCGAGCGCATCGCGCACGTCGCGTTTCAAGCCGCGCAGCGCCGGCGCCATCATGTCACTTCGATCGACAAAGCCAATGTGCTGCAGAACGGCATTCTCTGGCGTCAGACGGTCGATCGCGTGGCCAACGAATATCCCGATGTGAAGCTGCGCCACCTTTACGTGGACAACGCGGCCATGCAGCTCATCCGCAATCCGAAGGGCTTCGATGTCATACTCGCGGAAAACCTTTTCGGCGACATCCTGAGCGACGAGCTGGCCATGATCGCCGGTTCGCTCGGCATGCTGCCCAGCGCGAGCCTCGGTATTTCCAAGGGTAACGGGCGCTACTTCGGCATGTACGAGCCGAGCGGCGGCACTGCTCCCGATATCGCCGGCATGGGCATCGCCAATCCGATCGCGCAGATCCTCTCCTCGGCCATGATGCTGCGTTACTCCGCGGGACGCGAGGACGCCGCCTCGGCCATCGAGGCTGCCGTTCAGCGCGTCATCCGCGCCGGGCTGCGCACCAAGGACATCCACACCGAGGGCACACAGCTGGTCAGCACCGCGGAGATGGGCAAGGCCGTCGTCGACGCCCTTTGAGGCCGTTGTTTCCGCCGCGCCCGGTCTGCGCTATGATCGGCGAACGTCCGTGAACTTTCGCAAACAAGCCTTGCCCGAGCCGTCGGGGTTCCAGATCGCCCCGATGGTCGACATTGTCTTCTTGCTGCTCATTTTCTTTTTGGTCACCTGGAACTTCGCGCGCTACGAAACCGAGCTCGATGTCAAAGTGCCGACGGCGAAAGAGGGCAAGGAATCGCGCCGCTCGGTAGGCGAAGTCATCATCAACGTGAAGACCGACGGATCCATCGTCATGAACCGCAAAACGCTCACCCCGGAGGAACTCGGCGGAACTTTGCGCAAAATCGCCGAACTCTATCCCGACCAGGCAATCATCCTGCGCGGGGACGAGGGTGCCGACTACCGTCACATCGTCGCGGTGCTCGATGTCTGCCGCGGCGCCAACATCTGGAACGTGGCCTTCGCCACCGGCCGTCCCGAATCGTGAAATTGTTTCCCGTCATCGTCCTGCTCTTGTGCGCCGCGCGCGCTGCGGCCCAGACCGAGCCAGAAGTGCGCCGCGCGGAACCGGTCGGAGCCGTTCCGGTGGCAGTTCCCGTCGCCGCTCCCGCCCAACCCGTGGCACCGGTCGCCGTGCCTGTTCTCCCCGCCGTTCCGCCCGTCCCGCCAGCTCCCGCTGTCGCCGCGCCCGAAGCGGTTCCCGCGGGTGAAATCCGCACGCTGCCGTCGGGTGTCGTGGCCGATCCGCTCATGACCTTGTTCGAAGAGGGCAACGGTTTCTACGCGCAGAAGATGTATGACCTCGCGGTGCCGAAGTATGAACAATTCCTGGCGCAACGCGCCGCGGGGGCCGAGCGGCAGGCCGCGCTTTTCCGCCAAGGCGAAAGTCTCCGCTCATTGAAGCGCAACACCGAGGCTCTGGCCGCTTTCCAGAGTCTGGTCGCCGAATACCGCACGGGAGAATTCCTCGGGCCCGGCGCCTACCGCCTCGGCGAGATGCAATACGCCGCGCAAAACTACGACGCGGCCGCCGAAGCTTTCCGCACCGCGGCGCACCACGTGCGCGACGCGAAACTGCGGGTGGTGGCCAAGTTCTACGAGGGACGGGCGCTCGACGGAGCCAACCGGAAGCTCGAGGCCCTCTCGGCCTACCGGGAGGTAGCCGCGGAGAAATCCGACAACCCGTATCGCGAGCGCGCCCTTTTCGAACTGGCCGACGCCGATGCGCGCGCCGGTTTGACCGATGGTGCTTTCCGGCAATTCGCCAAGCTTGCCGAGACGGCCAAAAATCCCGCGGTCCGCGCGGGTGCTGCGGTCAAAGCCGGGTTGCTGGCCATCGACGCCAAAGATTACACCGCGGCCCGCCCGTTGCTCGAATCCGCCGCCGCCACGAAGGAACTTTCCGCGTGGCGCGTCGCCGCGGGCATCGGATTGCTGCGGCTCGACTACGAGGAGGACAACTACGAGGCGGTGGCCGCGCGCGCCGACGAATTGATCAACGAGGCGAGCGGCGGTTCGCGCGCCGACATTCTCCTCCTCGCCGCCAACGCGCGCCGGCAGCTCGGCGAACATGCCAAGGCGCTTTCGCTCTACGACCGTCTCGTCGCGGCCTATCCGGATTCGGCCGCGGCCAAGGAAGCCGGCTTTCACCGCCTGGTCAGCCTGGTCGCGCAGGATGATCCGCGCTCCGAGGCGCAAATCGACGGCTTTTTGGCCAACGCGGGAAACCCGGCGGATCGTGCGCGGGCTTCGCTGCTCAAAGCCGAGATGCTTTTCGAGCGCAAGGACTACGAGAATGCGGAGAAACTTTATGTCACCGGAACGCGCGATCCCGACATGGACAAATACCGGGCCGATGCGCTTTACAAGCTGGCCTGGTGCCGCCTGCAGCAAAAAAAATACGACTCGGCGATCGCCACGCTCACGGAGTTCGTCGGACAGTATCCGCGCGCCCCGCAGGTATCCGCCGCCTTCATGCAGCGGGCCCTGGCGCAGTTGCAGACGGGCCAGCTCGAGGAGGCCCTCAACGACTTCGGCGCCATCGTCGAGAAACAGAAAGACGCGCCCGAACGGGAAAGCGCCATGCTGCAGCGCGCGCTTGTCTTGGGGAAACTGAACCGTTCCTCCGAGATGTCCGAGGCCTTCGCGCGCCTGCTCGCCGAATACCCCGAAACCAAAGCGGCCGGTCAGGCCAGCTTCTGGATGGGTTACGCGGCCTTCGATGCGAAACAATACCGCGAGGCCGTGCCGGCGCTGGAAGCCGCGCGGAAGCTGGAGTCCGCCAAATACGGCGAGCGTGCTTCCGTCCGTTTGCTCCTGGCCCATTATTACCTCGAGGATCGCGCCGCGGCGGCGAAAGAAGCGCGCGCGCTCGGTGTGGAGAAAAGCCCGGCCGAAGTGCGCAAGTGGCTCGGGTTGTCCGCGTTGACAGCCGGGGATTTCGCCGAGGCCCGCGAGTTTCTCGAACCGCTCGGGTCGGCCGAGGATGCGGACAACGACATGCGCTTCTCTCTGGCCAGAGCGCAGGCGGGGGCGAAAGACGCCGCGGCGGCGCGCGCCACGTTGGAAAAACTCCTGTCGCGCTTGCACGAACCGAAAGAAAAAGCCAAAGCGCATCTCATGCTGGCCGGCGCCCTGATCGACGCGGGCGACGGCGAAGGCGCGAAGGCGCAGGCGGAAGAGGCGCTGCGCCTGCAACCCGAGGGACGCGTCAATGCCGAGGCCCGCCTGGTCAACGGTCGCGCGCTTTTCGCGCAAAACCGCTATGACGATGCGGCCCGCGCTTTCATGGCCATCGCGCTGCTTTACGACGAAAAGGATCTCACGCCCCAGGCCCTGGTGCTCGCCGAAGAATCTTACCGGCGCGCGCAGAATATCCCCGATGCCGAAAGGGCGCGCGAGGAACTGCAGCGCCGCTATCCGGACTACAAATCGCCCGCGCAATCCTGACCATGCCGCTGACTTTGCCGGCGGGGGATTTCCGCGCTTTCATTTTCGACTGCGACGGCACTCTGGCCGACAACATGCATCTCCACTACCGGGCTTGGAGCCGCGCCATGCAGGATTTCGGCGGCACTTATCCGGAGGAACTCTTTTACGAGTGGGGCGGTGTTCCGACCGGCGACATCGTGCGGCGGCTCAATGAAAAGTTCGCGTTGAATCTGGACGTCGGAGAAGTCGTCGAGCGCAAGGAACACTACTACCGCGAATCGATCCCGCAGGTGGAACCGATGCACGAGGTCATCGCCCTCGCGCGCCAGTATCACGGAAAGATTCCGCTGGCCGTGGCCTCCGGCGGACACCGCGATCTGGTCGATCGCACCCTGCGTTCGCTGGGCATCGATCATTTGTTCGATGCCGTGGTCACTTCGGAGGACTACGCGCGCGGAAAACCCGCGCCCGATCCGTTCCTCAAAGCCGCCGAACTCTTGCGCGTCGAACCGGCGCATTGCCTCGTTTTTGAAGACACGGTGACCGGCGCCGAAGCGGCGCGCGCGGCGGGGATGCAGTGCGTTATTGTTTGATACGGGGTGGATCGCGATGTCCCGTCGCGATTTTTCAGGTAGGTATCGCGCCGGGACGGCGCGATCCACCTACTTCTCGAGCAGCGCGAGAACGGCCTTCTGCGCATGCAGGCGGTTTTCCGCCTGGTCGAAGATCGTCCTGGCGTTGGCTTCGAAAACGTCGTCGGTGATTTCCTTGCCGCGGTAAGCGGGCAGGCAATGCATGACGAGCGGCGACCCGCCCGCCTCGTCCACGGCGGCTTTGTTGATCTGGTATCCGCTGAACTGCGCCAGGCGGAAAGCGGCCTCGTCTTCCTTGCCCATGCTGATCCACACGTCGGTATAGAGGACGTCCGATCCGCGCGAGGCCGCGGCGACGTCCGTCGTCACGGTGATATTTTTTCCCGCGCGCGCCACGAGATCGGCGGGAGGCTGGAATTTCGCCGGCGCGGCGATGCGCAGATCGAAACCGAGTTTCGACGCCGCCCAGATCCACGAACGCGCCACGTTGCAGTCGCCGTCGCCGATGAAGGTGACGGTCAATCCGTCGAGCGATCCGCGTTTTTCCACGATGGTGAGAAGATCGCTCAAGATCTGGCAGGGATGCTCGAGGTCGGTCAGCGCGTTGATCGTGCGGATGCCGCTCAGCTCGGCGAACTCCTCGACATCGCCCTGCGCGTAGGTCCGGATGACCGCGCCCTGCGCCATGCGGCCGATAACGCGGGCCGTGTCGCGGATCGGTTCGCCGCGGCCGAGCTGGATATCGTTGGCGGCGAGAAAAATCGGCTGTCCGCCCAGTTCGCGGATCCCGACTTCGAAACTCAGCCGCGTGCGGGTGGACGATTTGGAAAACATGAGCACCCAGCACTCGTCCTTGAGCGGAGCGTCGGGATGGCGTCCGCGCGTCTTCTTCATCTCCGCGGCCTTGGCCAGGATGCGATCGATATCGCCGCGATCGAGCGTCTCGATGTCGAGCAGGTGTTTCATTTCTCCGCGGATCTTAGGGCAAAGGCTTCGCTGCGGCCAGCACCTCGCGCAGGATGCGCAGCGCCTCGTCACACTCTGCCGCTGCGACGTTGAGGGGTGGGAGCAAACGAATGACCTGCTCGCCGGCGGGGACAACGAGGAGTCCGGCTTTGATCAGGCGAAGGGTGAGACGAAGGGCGGCTGTGCCCGTCTCTTCCTGCCCGGGTGCAAAATCGCCGATCTCCAACCCGATGAGCAGACCCGCGCCCCGCGCCTCGCGCACGAGCGGAAGCGTCTTTGCGCCTTCGCGCAGTTGTTCGCCCCGCTCCCGCGCGTTGGCCAAAAGATTGTCGGCTTCGATCGTGTCGAAGACCGCATTGGCCGCCGCACAGGCGAGGGGAGAACCGCCGTAGGTTGTGCCGTGCGTGCCCGGCCCGAGCAGGTCGGCATACGGTTCTCGAACCCAGAATGCGCCGAGGGGAAATCCACCGCCGATGCCTTTGGCCCAACTGACCGCATCGGGAACGACATCATCGGCGCCCGACGCATGCCATCCGCACCAATCCCCCGTGCGACCGAGTCCGCATTGCACCTCGTCGAAAAACAACAGGAGGCCGTGCGCGTCGCAGAGTTTGCGCAGGGCTCGCAGAAAACCGGCGGTGAGCGGACGCACTCCGCCTTCGCCTTGGATCGGTTCGACGAGGATGGCCGCGGTGCTTCCGTTCACGGCATTGGCCACGCATTCGATGCGCGGGGGCACATTGACGAATCCGTCGACCGGCGGGCCAAAGCCCAGTTTCACTTTGCTTTGTCCCGTCGCCGCGATGCCCCCGAGCGTGCGCCCGTGGAACGATCCGTCGAGCGTGATGATTCCGTGCCGTCCTCCCCCGTGTTTGCGCGCCAGTTTGTAAAGTCCCTCGTTGGCCTCGGCGCCGCTGTTGCAGAAAAAAACTTTGCCGCGTGCTCCGGCCATTTTTTCGAGACGCGCGGCGAGGAGGGCCTGCGGGCGGGTGAGGAAAAGATTCGACGTGTGGACCAGTTCGCCGGCCTGCTCCGCGATCGCCTTTTGCAGCGCGGGATGGGCGTGGCCGATCGCGTTGACCGCGATGCCCGAGGTGAAATCGAGATATTCGCGTCCGTCTTCATCCCATACGCGCGCCCCTTTGCCGCGCGCCAGACAGAGCGGAAATCTCCCGTAGGTCGGCACGACATGGCGGGCGTAGAGTTCGGCCGTGGACGGCTGTTCGTTCGGCATGGCGGCCAAGAATGTTGGCGGCGCACGATCAAGGCAAGCCGCCCTTGAACCGCTACGGCGAGACGGACGGAAGCGGATCGTTCTCGCGCGTGAAGATGGTGAAAGCGTGCAGCTTGAGCGCGGGCGCGAAGCGGTTCTCCGCGGCGTAGCGGGCCACCGCACCGGACGGATCGTAGATGTCGGGCTTGCTCATCACGATGACGCGCGGGGGGAATTTGAAACGGATGTCGTCCCACTGCGGCGCCTGCATGGCCCAGGCGCGTCCGGGCACATCCTCGAGCGCGACGGGCGTGAGATAGATGAAGGCCGCGGCGGCGTCGGCCGCCCACCACACTTCCTTGTTGTCGCGCAGGGCCCCCGCGGCGATGGCCGCGGCCGTGCGGTAGTCATCCTTGGCGTGCGCTTCGCGCCAGCGCAGGTTGAGCGAGGAGGTGAGCCAAAGCAACGGAAGCAGGACGGCGGCCGCGCGGATGACAAGCGAGCTTTGGGTCAGCGCGGCGGGTAGCAGTGCGGCGATCGCGAGAATCGCCGACGGAAGCACGGGCATGAAGTGCCGGGGCAACGGACGATAGTCGGAAAAAAACATGCCGACCACGGCCACGGCGGCCGGCAGCGCGACGGCGAGCGCGAAGGCGACGAAGAGACGTCCGTGGGGCCGTCGGTTGCGCAGATGCTGCAACAAGAAGATGCCGAGGATTCCCGCCACGGCGGCGAGCGGCAGCAGGGAAAAAAAGTGCGCGCGCAGCGAGGCGCCCGGTGCGGCGCGCAGTTCCAGGCGACCAGGACCGAACCCGGAGAAGCCGAGAAATTCGTAGATAACGTAGGGCAGCGAGACCAGTCCCGTGCCCGGACGGAAATATCCGCCGCCCGCGCTTTCGAAGGTGAAGAGATAAAACGCGCCGAGGGCGATGAGCGGGAATGCCAACGCCGCGAGATAAACGACAGCGGGGGATTTTTTTTGTCCGCTCGTTGCCGGGTTTTTCCAGAGCCAAAGCAAAACCAGAACAAAGCCCGCGGCCCAAAGCACGCCGAGCAGGCTGGATCCGGCGAGCAAGATGGTGCCGAGGGCGAGGGGAAGCACTTCGGAAGTTTCCCACTGCTCGTCGCCCGGTTGCGGCACGGCCGCGCGCAGAAGCGCGGCGGTCGGCCAGCACGCCGCCGCGTATTGCATGATGTAAGGGCGCGCTTCGTCGAGATACATCCAGAGCGTCGGACAAATGAGCGACAGGCCGCACGCCGTCAGCGCGAGCCGCGGTCTCGCGCGCAGGAGCAGGAGAAAAGCGAGTTGTCCGAAAACAAAAAAGGGAATGTTCGCGGCGCGCATGACCCACTCGCCGCCGCCGAACATCTTGTGCCATGCGTAAAGATAGATGTTGTAGAGCGGCATCTGGATGGTGGAGCCGCCGACCGCGTTCGCGTATTTCCAGGCCTCGGCCGGGTTGGGAGCCATGGCCACGATCAAGGACGTGGCCTCATCGATCCAATAACTCTGGCTGCTGATGGCGAATCCCGCTACCGCAGCCGAGGCGGCGAGCATGGCGAGCAGCACCGCTCGGGAGATCGGATGGAAATTGTTCGCTTGATCGGATGGATTCATGCGGGCGGGCAGCAGAAAAGAGAAAATGTTATCAGTCCGAGTCCGAAGGCTTCGGTAGGCCGATCACCTTGTCGCCAGCCATGATGCCGTGCTTGGCGAACCAGCCCTGCGGGACCTCGAGAGCATACACCAGGTCCCCAAGGATGCTGGAGGCCGGATGTTCATTAAGTGGTTGCATATCATGTATTTCCCGAATAACTCCTGCCGCATTGAGGTAGGCGATGGAGAGAGGGATCAGGGTGTCCTTCATCCAAAAACCCATCGGCTGTGGGCGGGAGAAGACAAAGAGCATGCCTTCACCCTCGGCCAGCTCCTTACGGCCCATCAGGCCGATGGTTTTCTCGTCGGGATCGTCAGCCACCTCCGCCTCGATGCGGAGATCGCGGATGGTCAGGACAATTTTCGGCAGTTCCGGCTGGGGCGGGGTGAGCGCGGCGAGCGGACCGGCGAACGCGGTGAGAAGCGCCACCAAGAGCAAGATCCGGCGTGCGATGGGAACCGACGGCAGCTGGCGGGAATGCATGCGCCGGAGAAATTAGCGTGACGGCACGTCTTGCGACACATTTTTCATCAGAGAAAAATCAGTGTTGCCATTAGAAAGATTAATAATACGCTCCCTTTCGCTCCGCGGTAATCGCGGAGCTTTGCATTAATTGGATGGCAAATTTTTTCCCACGTTGGGCCAATTGGATACCGCTGAAGCTTTTGCTCATCGTGATGGTGCTCGGTGCCGTCGTCACGGGGGGTATCTGGTATTACTTCACGCCCAAATACACCAATGTGGGTTACATGCCGGCCCAGCCGGCGCCGTTTTCGCACGCCATCCACGCGGAGCAGCTCGGCATGGATTGCCGTTATTGTCACAGCCACGTCGAAGTGGCCGGGCACTCCAATGTCCCGAGCACGCAGACCTGCATGTCCTGCCACTCGCAGATCAAAGCGCAGAGCCCGAAGCTCGCCGCGGTGCGCGCCAGCTGGGAAACCGGCACGCCGGTGCAATGGGTCCGCATCCACAAAGCGCCCGACTACGTCTATTTCAACCATGCGGTGCACGTGAACCGCGGCATCAGTTGCCACAGCTGCCACGGCCAGATCAACGAAATGCCTGTGGTTTACCAAGCGCAGCCGCTCAGCATGGCGTGGTGTCTCGAGTGCCATCGCGAGCCGGAAAAATTCCTGCGCCCGCCTTCCGAGATCTACAACCTCAACTGGCGTCCCGCCTCCGCGCAGGAGCAGCTCGCCATGGGCGCGCAATACAAGAAAGAGTGGAACGTCAATCCGCCCGTCACCTGCGGAGGATGCCATCGCTAAAATGAAACGCGTCCTTCCCCATCCCGCACGCCAAGAGCGGCCGACGCTCTGGCGCAGCCTCGATGAATTCGCCGGCACGCCGGAATTCGAGGCGGCGCTCGAGCGCGAGTTCCCGCAAGGCGCGGCCGAGTGGCACGGCGGCGAACTGTCGCGCCGCAATTTCCTCCAACTCATGGGCGGCTCGATGGCGCTGGCCGGCATCGGGCTCACCGGTTGCCGCCGTCCCGAGGCGTATCTTGTTCCCTTCACGCAGGGCGCCGAGTGGACCATCCCCGGAAAATTCCTCTACTACGCCACATCGCAACCGCGCCGCAACGGCGCGATGCCGCTCATCGCCACGACGAGCGACGGACGTCCGACCAAACTCGAGGGCAACCCGCTCCACCCGATCAGCAACGGTAGCACCGATGCGTTCGCGCAGGCTTCGGTGCTCGATCTTTACGATCCCAACCGTTCGCGTGCGGTCAAAGCCGAAGGCAAACAAAGCGATGCGGCCGCGCTTGCCGCGAAGCTCGACGAAATCCGCGCGGCATCCGAGGCGAACGGCGGCGAGGGGCTCGCGTTCCTCGTCGAACGCGTCGATTCGCCCACGCGCGATCGTCTGCTGGCGCAGTTGCGGCAGAAATATCCGAATCTTCTTTGGGCCGAATACGAGCCGCTCGGCAGCTCCGAATATGACACCGCGGCTGCCGCATGCTTCGGTGCGGGCGCGGAAGTTGTTCCGGATTTCAGCGCCGCGGACAAAGTGCTCGCGGTCGACGACGATTTTCTCAACGCGTCCTTCAGCGGGCTCGATCAGGTGCGCGGCTTCACCGCGCGCCGCCGCATCAGCGAGCCGGGCCAGCCGATGAACCGCCTCTATGTCGCCGAGACGCGCTACACGCCGACCGGTGGCATGGCCGATCACCGCCTGCGCATCAAGCCGTCCGAAGCGGGTCCGCTCCTCCGTGCGCTCGGACAGCAGATCGCCACGCTGACCGGAGACAGCGCGCTCGCTTCCGTCGTGGCCGCTTTCCCCGAGGGTCAACTTTCCGCCGACCAGCAATGGGTCGCCGAATGCGCCAAGGATCTTGCCGCATCGACCGGCAAGAGCATTGTGACAGTCGGCAAACAACAGCCCGCTGCTGTGCAGGCGCTCGGCTTCGCCATCAACAACGCGCTCGGGGCCGCGGGCAAAACATTGCGCGGCATGCGCGTCGAGCGTCCGCAAGCCGCCACCATCGCCGAGCTCGCCGCCGCGATGGAAGCCGGCCGCGTCAAAAATCTTTTCATCCTCGGCGGCAATCCGGTCTACAACGCGCCGGCCGATCTGCGTTTCGGCGATTTGCTCGCCGGCGTTCCGGCGTCCGTGCGCCTCGGCATCTACGAAGACGAAACCTCGGCCGCCTCGAAGTGGCACGTGCCGCAGGCCCATTATCTCGAAAGTTGGAGCGACGCGCGCAGTGCGGACGGAACCATCTGCGCGGTGCAGCCGATGATCCTTCCGCTCTGGGGCGGAGTGAACGAGCTCGAGATTCTCAACCGCCTCGCGGGCAATCCCGAGCCGATCGGGCCGCAGCTCGTGCGCGAGACCTTCGCCACGGTCGCGAATGGCGGCGACCTCGAGGCGAAATGGACCGAATTTCTGCGCAACGGTTTCCTCGCCGGCACGGGATGGCCCGAGGCCGCGCCTGCTTTCAATGCAGGCGGCGCAACGACACTGGCTTCCGCTTATCGTCCCGCACCTTCGGGCGAACTGGAAATTGCCTTCACGCCGAGCAGCGTGATCGACGACGGACGCTACGCGAACAACGGCTGGCTGCAGGAGACGCCCGACTTCGCCACGAAGATCACGTGGGACAACGCCGCGCTGCTCAGTCCCGCCACGGCGAAGGCGCTCGGACTTTCCACCGGTGACATGGTCGAGTTGTCGGCCGACGGCCGCAAGATCGAGGCCGCCGCGCTGATCGCCCCGGGTCACGCCGACAACGCCTTGAGTATCGCGCTCGGCTACGGCCGCGTGAATATTTCGCACGTCACCGACAATGTCGGCTTCGACGCGTATCCGCTGCGCACCACCCGGTGCATGGCCTTCGCGCGCAACGCCTCGCTCAAGCGCACCGCGGCGAAGCACAAGTTCGCCGAGACGCAGATTCACCAGAACATGGAAGGCCGCGATCTTGTGCGCGAAGCGACCATGGAGCGCTACGCGAAAGAACCGACGTTCGCCCAGACCATGGGGATGGACGGCCACATCCCGCCGAACATTTCGCTCTTCACTCATCCGAAACTCGATTCGCCCGAGCAATGGGGCATGACGGTCGACCTGAGCACCTGCACCGGCTGCAATGCGTGCGTTGTCGCCTGCCAGGCGGAGAACAACGTTCCCATCGTCGGCAAGGACCAGGTTTCGCGCGGCCGCAACATGGCGTGGATCCGCATGGACCGCTATTTCGCCGGCGACGAGAATGATCCCGAGATGCTTTCGCAGGCCATCATGTGCCAGCACTGCGAGAACGCGCCCTGCGAAACGGTCTGCCCGGTCAACGCCACGGTGCACAGCGAGGACGGCCTCAACCTCATGGCCTACAACCGCTGCATCGGCACGCGCTACTGCGCGAACAACTGCCCGTGGAAAGTGCGCCGCTTCAATTTCTTCGATTACAACCAGCGCCCGCTCGACAAACTCTACTTCGGGCCGCTGGCCAAGAAAGGCATGGCCGAGAGCGTGCAGATGTCGAAGAACCCGAACGTCACCGTGCGCATGCGCGGCGTGATGGAAAAATGCACCTACTGCATCCAGCGCATCGAGGAGGCGAAGATCACGCGCACCGTGCAGGCCGGACCGACGGACAAATCCAAGGTGCCGTTCCCGACCGTGAAAAGCGCGTGCCAGCAGGCCTGCCCGAGCGAATCGATCGTCTTCGGCAACATCAACGATCCGAAGAGCCGCGTGGCGCAGCTCAAAAAGGAGCCGCGCAATTACGAAATGCTGAAGTATCTGAATGTTTCCCCGCGCACGACCTACCTCGCGCGCATCAAGAACCCCAACATGGCCATGCCCGGCGCGGACAAAGTCGGCTGGGCCAACGGCCAACCGCACCACGGCGCACACGATGCGGGCCACAAAGCCGCTGACCCGCACGGCGCGCCGGCCGGACACGCGACGGAGGCGCCTGCGCACTGATTATGGCCGACGCAATCATGCAGAGCCGCGAGGCGGCGGAGCAGCGCATCACCCGCGCGCCGCTCGTCACGAACAACCGTTCGATGGCGTGGATCACCGACCACGTCGCTTCGGTCACGGAGAAAAAAGCGCCCGCCTGGTGGTGGGTTCTCTTCACCATCAGTTCCGCTCTCGCGGTGTGCAGCGTGCTCTGCATCGGCTACCTCATCTCGACCGGCGTCGGCGTGTGGGGTCTGAACCATCCGGTCGGTTGGGCGTGGGACATCACCAACTTCGTTTTCTGGATCGGTATCGGTCACGCCGGCACGCTCATTTCGGCCATCCTGTTCCTCACGCGGCAGAAATGGCGCACGTCGATCAACCGCGCGGCCGAAGCCATGACGCTTTTCGCCGTGGTTTGCGCGGGCATCTTTCCGCTCATCCACGTCGGCCGCATCTGGATGGTGTGGTTCCTCGCGCCGGTGCCGAACTCGAACGCCATCTGGCAGAACTTCCGCAGTCCGCTGCTTTGGGACGTCTTTGCCGTCTCGACCTATTTCACCGTTTCCATCCTCTTCTGGTACACGGGCCTGGTTCCCGATCTGGCCACGCTGCGCGACCGGGCGAAAACGAAGCTGCGCAAATTCATCTACGGGATCGCGGCGCTCGGATGGCGCGGCGGGAACCGCCAGTGGAAGCACTACGAAATGGCGTATCTCATTCTGGCCGGATTGAGCACTCCGCTCGTGCTTTCGGTGCACTCGGTCGTGTCCTTCGATTTCGCCACCTCGGTCATTCCCGGATGGCACACGACCATCTTCCCGCCTTACTTCGTGGCCGGCGCCATCTTCGGCGGTTTCGCCATGGTGCTGACCATCATGCTGCCGGCGCGCGCCATTTTCGGCCTGCACGATCTCATCACCGACGACCACGTCGACAAGATGTGCAAGATCATCGTCCTGACCGGGTCGATCGTCGGTTACGCCTACGCCATGGAATTCTTCATCGCGTGGTACAGCGGCAACCCCTACGAGCGCTACGTCTTCGTGCACAACCGCCTGGCCGCGCCGTTCTTCTCGTGGTTCTCGTGGGTGCCCGGCATCGGACCGCAGATGGCCGAACTCGGCGCCAATCCCGCGCCGTATTGGTGGGCTTACTGGTCGATGATTTTCTGCAACGTGGTCGCTCCGCAGCTTTTCTGGAGCCGCTACTTCCGCCGGCACGCCATCTGGGTCTTCATCATCTGCAACTTCGTCAACGCCGGCATGTGGTTCGAGCGCTTCGTCATCATCGTGACTTCGCTGCACCGCGACTTCCTGCCCTCGAGCTGGAACATGTTCCATCCCACGTGGGTCGACATCTGGACCTTCACCGGCACGTTCGGTATCTTCCTCGCGCTCTTCCTGCTCTTCATCCGCTGGCTGCCGATGATCTGTATTTTCGAAGTCAAAGCCGTCCTGCCCGAGGCTGACCCGCACCACGGGCACGACGACCACCATGAGGAACCCGCTGCGCTGAAAGGAGCTGCGCACTAAGATGGACCGCGCCGGCAATCCCGATTCACCGCTCTTCGGCATGGCCGCCGAGGTGCCGTCCGCTTCCGCGCTCTATCACGCGGCGGAGAAAGTGCGCGACGCCGGCTACACGCGCTGGGATGTCTACTCGCCGTTCCCCATCCACGGCATGGACCACGCCATGGGACTGAAAAAATCCTGGCTCAGCGCGCTTGTCTTCTGCGGCGGCCTCACCGGGCTGACCATCGCCGCGTTGCTCACCTTTTATCCGTCGACCATCGAATACCCGCTCATCGTCGCGGGCAAACCGGTCAACTTCTTCACCGTGCCGGCCTTCTTCCCGATCATGTTCGAGCTGACCGTGCTGCTCTCCGCGTTCACCGCGACGTTCGGCATGCTCGCGCTGAACGGACTGCCGCGCTGGAACCATCCGATCTTCAACTGGAACCGCTTCGACCGGGTGAGCGACGACGGATTTTTCCTCGCCATCGAGGCGACCGACCCGAAATTCGACGAGGAGGCCACGCGCGCGATGCTCGAGGGTCTCGGCGCGAAGCACATCACATTGGTTTACGAGGACTGATATGCTGCGCTACTTCTTCATCGGTCTCGGCCTTTTCCTTGTCGGTCTCTTCGCCGTCGCGGGTTTCCGCGGGCAGAAGAGCGGGAAGCCGCCGATCGAGATTTTTCCCGACATGGACCACCAACCGAAAGTGAAGGCCCAGGTGCCGAGCAGCTTTTTCTCCGACAACCGCGGCAACCGCCTGCCGGTCGCCGGCACCGTGCCGATCGGTTACGAGGCGCCGCGGTCCAAGGACAATCCTTTCCCCGACGAGGGCAAATACAACGGGGTGCGCTTCACCGCGGGAACGGACTACCTCAACACCGGCCGCTTCGGCGACCAGTGGGGGACCGGTATTCCGCTGCCGGTCACGGCCGAGTTGATGCAGCGCGGCAAGGAGAGATATCAAATTTTCTGCGCGGTCTGCCACGGCGCCTCGGGCGGAGGCAATGGCGTCGCCGGGCAATACGGTCTCGTCGCCATTGCCAGCTACCATCAGGACCGCCTGCGTGAGATGGCCGACGGGGAGATCTACAACACCATCGTGCACGGCAAGAACACCATGCTCGGCTACGGCGACCGGATACCGCTCAACGACCGCTGGGCCATCGTGGCCTACATCCGCGCGCTGCAACTCGCGCAGACCGCGACAATCAACGACGTGCCGGCCGGGGAGCGGGCCAAACTGGAGGCTCTGCCGCAGCCATGAGCGACCATCCCGTGAAAAAGAGCGTGAAGGAATACTTCGACTACCAGGGTTTCGGAGGAAAGCTGCTTTTCACCGTCGCGCTGGCGCTCGTGGCGCTCGGCCTCGCCGCGTGGGGCGGATTCCAATCGCCCAAACAGTTCGCGTTTTCCTGGCTCTTCGCCTTCGCCTTTTTCTTCACCATCTGCGCCGGCTCGCTCTTCTGGATCCTTGTCCACCACGCGGTCGATGCCGACTGGAGCGTGGTTGTTCGCCGGCAACTCGAAAATGTCGCCTGGCTCTTCCCGGTCATTGCCCTGCTCTTCATTCCCATCGTGCTCAACGCCCCCACGCTCTTCAAATGGATGAAGATCGCGCCGGGCGTCGATCCGCTCCTCGACGGCAAGGCAGCCTACCTCAACCAGCCGTTCTTCTGGTTCCGTGCGGCGTTCTATCTCGGATTTTTCAGCCTGGCCGCCTTCCTCCTGCGCCGCAATTCGGTGCGGCAGGACAAGGACGGCGACGCGCGCTACACGTGGTCTTCGCGCAAGATGGTCTTCGGCATGATCCCGCTTTTCGCCCTCTCGCTCACTTTCGGCGCGTTCGATTGGCTCATGGGCCTCGACTTCCACTGGTTCTCCACCATGTGGGGTGTCTATATTTTCGCCGGCTCGGCGCTCAGTTCGATGTGCGTGCTCGTGCTCCTCGTCACCGCGCTGCGCAGCGCGGGATACCTCGAAGGCGTCGTCTCGATCGAGCACTACCACATCATGGGCAAGCTCATGCTGGCCTTCACCGTGTTCTGGGCCTACATCGGCTTCAGCCAATACATGCTCATCTGGTATGCCAACATCCCGGAGGAAACGACCTACTTCCTGCGCCGCAACACCGGGAGCTGGAACACGCTCAACATCATCATGGTGATCGGCCATTTCTTCCTGCCGTTCGTCATCCTGCTTTTCCAAGACACCAAGAAACGGCCCGCGCTGCTTTGCACCGTCGCCGTGTGGATCCTGCTCATGCACATGCTCGACATGTACATCATCGTGCTGCCGACCTACCACAAAGCGGGTGCTTCACTCCATTGGCTCGATCTCGTCTGCCTGCTCGCCATCGGCGCGACGCTGGCCGCCGTCTTCATGAAACGCCTCGGCGACACGCCGCTCTGGCCGCTGCGCGACCCGCGCCTGGCCCGCTCGATCAATCTTCGCAACTAGAATGGACCACGGAACACACACGACCGCTCGACGCAAAAGCATCTGGCCGATGTTCGTCGGTGCGTTTGTCATTTTCGCCATCTTCGCCCTCTTGGTGCAGTGGATGGTTTCGTCCGGCGACCGCGCGGCCTTCGACGAGGAAGCGATCCGCTCGAAAGAGCGCTACGAAATTCGCAAAAAGATCGACGAGGAGAACGCGGGACTGACCACCGGTTATGCGTGGGCCGACCGCGCCAAGGGAACGGTCCGCATCCCGCTCGATCGCGCCGAGGAAATGGCCGTGGCCAGGCTTTCCGCGCAGGGCGAACCGCGTCCGGCCGGTGCCATCGATCCGAATGTCCCGCTCGGTTCCGCGGTGAAACCCGGCGGTCTCGCCGCGGCGCAACCCACTCCGCCGCCTTTCAGCGCGCCGGCTGCCCCCGCGGCAACCCCGGCACCCGCACCCTCTCCCGCCGCTTCGCCCGCCCAACCATGAATTCCATCATCTACATTTTGCTGGCGGCCGGACTCGTTTTCTTCGGCGGGTCGACACTGGCCGCGTTTTACTGGGCGGCCAAAACAGGGCAATTCCGCAACCTCGAGGACGGCTCGCGCTCCATCTTCGACGGCGACGAACCGGTGGGTGCGGCGACCGACAGCTTCGCCGACAAACGGCCCGATCGTCCGCTGCGCCGCGCGGTTTCCGGGGGGAGCCTGACATGAGCATGACTTCGGACCATCCGGTGGCAACACCCGAACTCGACCGCGTCGAGCGCGCGCGCATCGACGAATCGACGCGTATTCCCGTCCTGCTTTTCTTCGGCTCGGCCGTTTTCTGGCTGCTCGTCGGAACGCTCTTCGCGCTGCTCGCCTCGTTCAAGATGAACGCCCCGCATTTCCTCGACCAATGGGGCTGGCTGACCTTCGGACGCGTGCGTCCCGCGCACCTCAATGCCGTGGCCTACGGATGGGCCGCTCCGGCCGGCATCGGCGTGGCGCTCTGGCTCATGGCGCGCCTCTGCCGTGTGCCGCTCATGCACTCGAAGCTGCTCATCAGCGCCGCGATCTTTTGGAACATCGGCATCCTGCTCGGCATCTTCGGGATCCTTTCCGGTGACGGCCGTTCCATCGAGTGGCTCGAATTTCCGAATTACGCGAGTCTCATGCTCTTCGTTGCCTTCGGGCTCATCGCGGTCTGGGCGGTCATCATGTTCCGGTTCCGCCAACCCGGCCACGTCTACGTGAGCCAGTGGTATCTGCTCGCCGCATTCATCTGGTTCCCGTGGCTTTATTCGACGGCGAACATCCTGCTCAACTTCGAGCCGATCCAGGGCGGCGCGCAGGGCGCGGTCAATTGGTGGTATGGACACAACGCCCTCGGTCTCTGGTTCACCCCGATAGGCCTTGCCGCCGCGTATTACTTCATCCCGAAAGTCCTCGGCCGCCCGATCCACAGCTACTACCTCAGCATCCTCGGTTTCTGGTCGCTTGCGCTTTTCTACAGCTGGAACGGCATGCACCATCTCATCGGCGGACCGTTCCCCGCGTGGATGGTCAGCGCCAGCGTGGTGGCCAGCGTGATGATGTTCATTCCCGTCATCACCACGGCGATCAACCACCACATGACGGTGCGCGGCAACTTCCACGCGCTGAAATGGAGCCCCACACTGCGTTTCACCGTTTTCGGTGCGATGTGCTACACGCTTTCCAGCGTGCAGGGCATCTTCATGGCCGTTCCCTCGCTCAACAAGGTCACGCACTTCACGCACTACACGGTCGGCCACGCGCACCTCGGACTCTACGCCTTCTTCACCATGATCATGTTCGGAGCGATGTATTACATCACACCCCGGGTGGTCGGATGGGAATGGCCGTCCGCCCGGCTTATCCGCTGGCATTTCTGGCTCGTCGCCATCGGCATCGGCGTGATGGTTGTCGCGTTGACCATCGGCGGCGTCCTGCAGGGCCTCGCGTTGCTTGATCCGGGCGTAACGTTCATGGCGTCGCTCGATTACACCAAGCCTTGGCTGCTCCTGCGCAGCGGATCGGGCATCCTGCTCACCGCGGGCCACATCGTTTTCGCCGTCAGCTTCACCCTCCTCCTGCTCAAAGCCGGATCGAAGCGCACCGAACCCACTCTGTTCGGCAGCGACCAAGGACGCAAACCGGAGGCCCTCGTTCCGTGAACAAGATGCCCGTCATCATTTTCGGAGCGTTTCTCACGTTCCTCACGTCGTGGATCGGACTGGTTGCCTACCCGTCCCTGCAACTCGGACGCTTCACGCCTTTCACCGCGGAGGACACCGGTGACATCAATCCTCCGCCGCTTTCCGGCATGGCCGTGATGGGCCAGCGCGTCTATGCGTCGAGCGGATGCGTCTACTGTCATAGCCAGCAGGTGCGCCAAGTCGGCTACGGCTCGGATCTCGAGCGCGGATGGGGCGCGCGTCCCACCGTGGCGCGCGACTACATGCGGGAGAACCCCGCTTTCCTCGGCACGATGCGCACCGGCCCCGATCTGACCAACATCGGCGCCCGCCAACCGAGTGCCATGTGGCACCATCAGCATCTTTACCAGCCGACGGTGGTCAGCCCGGGTTCGATCATGCCTTCGTATCGTTACCTTTACCGCCTGCGGAAAATCGAAGGGCAGCGCTCGGCCAACGCCATCGATCTCCTTCCGCCCGACACCGCGCCGGACGGTTACGAGATTGTCCCGACCTACGAGGCCGAAGCGCTCGTGGCTTACCTGCTTTCGCTCAACCGCAACTATCCTCTCCCGGAAGCCCCGGAACCGCCGCAACAATGATCGACGAACCGGACAATCAGCATCCGAGGCCCGACACCTTCGAGGCGAACCGCGAGAGCGACGACCTCAACGTGCGCGATGTGCACGGCGCGATCCTGCGCGAGAAGGCCGATCCGCGCGACGGCTACGAACCCATCCCGCTCTGGCTCGTCTCGCTTTTCATGGCGCTCGTTTTCTGGGGCGGTGCCTATCTCGCTTTCAACAGCGGCGGCTTCGAGTCGACCGTGTTCAATCCCTCGCAGGTCTCCTGGGCGGGCGGCGGGGCTGCGGCCAAAGCAGCTCCCGATCCCAAAGTCGTCGGCAAACGCCTTTTCACCGCGAACTGCGTCGCCTGCCATCAAGCGACAGGTCTCGGCGTGGCCGGACAATTTCCGCCACTCGTAGAAAGCGAATGGGTGCTCACCGAGGGATGGCACGGTGACAACCATCTTATTTCCATTCTGCTGCACGGTTTGCAGGGCCCGATCCAGGTCAAGGGCGCCACCTACAACGGCGCCATGCCTCCTTGGAAACAACTGAAGGATGACCAGATCGCGGCGATCCTCACGTATATCCGCAGCGAGTGGGGCAACAACGAATCGCCCATCACCGCCGAACAAGTTGCCAAAATCCGCGAGGAGTCCGCGGCGCAAACCGAGCCTTACACGCAGGCGCAGTTGCAGGCCATCCCGGCCATGGAATTCGATGACGCCGCCGCACCGACCGAAGGCTCCGCGCCGCCCGCGCCCGATGCCGCGGCCACGGCACCGGCTCCCGGGGCATGACCATGAACAAGACGCTGACCAAAATCCTCTGGCTTTCGACGCTCCTTGTCGCGGTTTGCGCAAGCGATGCGTTCGCCGGCGTGCGTGAGTCGAACCTCTACTGGGCGCCCGAGTGCGTGACGGTAGGCGGCGAGCGCGTCGACTCGCTGCTCAACTTCATTTTCTATCTCACCGGCGCGGTCTTCATCCTCACGCAGGTCGTCTACATCTACTACCTCGTCAAATACCGCAAGCGCCCCGGTTCGAAGGCCTACTACAGCCACGGCAACAACAAGCTCGAACTCATCTGGACGGCGATTCCCACGGCGATCTTCATCGGCCTCGTCATCTACAGCAACCGCCTGTGGAGCGAACTGCACAGCGAGCCGCCGGCCGATTCGGTCAAGATCGACATCGTCGGCTACCAGTTCGGTTGGGACATGCGCTACCCGGGTGCCGACGGCAAACTGGGCAAGGTTGACACCAAGCTCTATTCGACAGAAAACAAATTCGCCCTTGTTCCTGAAGACCCGGCGGGCGCCGACGATTTCTCCAGCACCGAGCTGGTCATTCCCGTCGGCAAGCCGGTGCACATCTATCTGCACTCGCGCGACGTCATTCATTCCTTCTACGTTCCCGAATTCCGTCTCTATCAGGCCGCGGTGCCCGGCCGCACCATCGCCTGGGTCTGGTTCCAGACGACCAAGACGGGGAATTTCCAGTTGGCTTGCAGCCAAATTTGCGGCTCGGGCCACTACAACATGAAAGCACCGATCCGCGTGGTCACGCAGGAGGAGTTCGACAAGTGGCAGGCGGGCAAAATCGCGGCCAAGGCTGCCGAAGCGAAATCCGCGGCCGTGCCGTCGGATCCGGTGCTTGTCGCGCAGCGTAACCAAGGGGAGCAACAACCATGAGCACGAGCGTCACCACATTCGTTCCGGAAAGCCATGCCGAGAGCCACCACGAGGGGCATCACCACAAGCAGAACTTCTTCTTCACCTACATCTGGTCGGTCGACCACAAGATGATCGGCCTGCAGTATCTCTGGACCAGTTTTGTCTTCCTGCTCATCGGCGGCCTGCTCGCCATGGGTATCCGCTACCAGCTGGCCTACCCGGGCGTCGAAGTTCCGCTCATCGGCAAGCTGCTTCCGTCGACCATCGCGACGGACGGCATCATTCTGCCCGGTGGATACAACATGTTCTTCACCATGCACGCCACGGTCATGGTGTTCCTCGTCGTCATGCCGTTGCTCATCGGCGGTTTCGGCAACTACCTCATCCCGCTGAAAATCGGGGCGGGGGACATGGCTTTCCCGACGCTCAATGCGATGAGCTATTGGCTCTACGTGCTCTCGGGCATCATTCTCGTCGCCAGCTTTTTCGTCGACGGCGGCGCGGCGCAGTCGGGCTGGACCGCTTACGCGCCGCTCAGCTCCACGCCGGCCTACAGCAACAACACACAGATCGGCCAGAGCTTGTGGTGCTTGGGACTTTTTATCAACGGCCTCTCGTCCATCGCCGGCGCGACCAACTACATCACGACGATCATCAATATGCGCGCGCCGGGCATGACCATGTTCCGCCTGCCGCTCTCGGTCTGGTCGCTCTTCATCACGGCGTGGCTGCTTCTCCTTGCCGTGCCGGTGCTTTCGGCTGCCGCCGCCATGCTTTTCGCCGACCTCAATTTCGGCACGACCTTCTTCGCCGCGCAGGGCGGACAGCCGCTCCTCTGGCAACACCTCTTCTGGTTCTTCGGACACCCCGAGGTCTACATCATGATCCTTCCGGCCATGGGCTTGGTTTCGGAAATCCTCCCCGTCTTCGCGCGCAAACCGATCTTCGGCTACAAAGCGATGGTCTGGGCCATGGTGGCCATCGGATTCCTCGGCTTCATCGTGTGGGGCCACCACATGTTCGTCAGCGGCATGAACCTCACCCTCGCCGCCGCGTTTTCCGTCTCGACCATGATCATCGCCGTGCCCTCGGCGATCAAAACGTTCAACTGGATGGGCACCGTCTGGCGCGGATCGATCGAGTTCACCACGCCGATGCTCTTCGCCCTGGCTTTCGTCTCGATGTTCGTCATCGGCGGGCTGAGCGGCATCTTCATGGCCTCCACGCCGGTCGATCTCTTCGTGCACAACTCGTATTTCATCGTGGCGCACATCCACTACGTGCTCTTCGGCGGCAGCCTCTTCGGCGCCTTTGCCGCAATCTACTTTTGGTATCCGAAGATGTTCGGACGGATGATGAGCGAGACTTGGGGCAAGATCCACTTCTTCGCCACCTTCATCTTTTTCAACCTCACGTTCTTTCCCATGCACAACCTCGGGTTGGGCGGCATGATGCGCCGCATCGCCGACCCCACGGTTTACGACCATCTGCGCGCGCTGCAACCGATCAACGTCTTCGTCAGCTGGGCCGCCTTCGGCATGGGCTTGGCCACCTTCATCTTCCTCTGGAATTTCATCTGGAGCCTGCGTCACGGAAAGCCGGCCGGGAAGAATCCGTGGAATTCCACCACGCTGGAATGGACCGTCCCGTCGCCTCCGGGCCACGGCAACTTCGACACCACGCCGACCGTGTACAACGGTCCCTACGAATACAGCGTGCCCGGCATGGACAAGGATTACCTTCCGCAGAACGAAAAAGCGCCCGAGGGCGCGCGGTTGGAAGTCCACTGAGG
>JAFMJK010000102.1 GCA_017853515.1 Chthoniobacterales bacterium
AACCATGAATAACGGCTCCAAAGGCCGCTGTGTTACCATTACACCACAGGCCAGTGATGAGCAGACAACGTGGCTGAAGGCGGGGTTGGGTGCAAGTCTGGGGATTGGAGATTGGAAATTTGAAAGTTTAGAGGGGGTGAGGATCGCGGAGTGATGATTTGCCCAGAGCCTGTTGCGCTCCCCTGACACAAGGTCAGGGGCGGCGCTCTGAGGGGTGGGCCTGTTGCGTTGCGCTAACGTGAGGCCAAGGGGCGGCGCCGGGAAAGGAAAAGCCCGGGGAGTTGCCTCCCCGGGCCTGGTTTGGTTACGCGAATTCGCGCAACAAATGACTAACTGCAGCCCTGGCTGGTGCCGCACTCGGTGCAGCAGCCGCAGGCCCCGGCGCGGATCACCTTGTTGCTGCCGCAATTGGAGCAGGTGGTATCCATGAACATGGTGCCCAAGGCGCCCTGGATGCGTTCGGCGTGGGTCGCGGTGCCGGCGATGTGGACCGGCGTGCCCTCGCTGTTCTGCGTCTGGGTGATCACGTCGATGATTTCCCGCTCGCCGGTGCGAGGCAGGTCGGTGACCGGACGATTGACCGCTTTGCGCTCCATTTCGCTGATCTCCTTCATGGGGAGTTCGGGTTGGTTGCGGTTGGGCGAGGTGGCTTCCTTGTAACCTTTGATGAACTGGCACCCGAGCCAGCGGAACACGTAGTCGGTGATGCTGCTGGCGTTGCGGATGTCGGGGTTCTTGGTGAAACCGCTCGGTTCGAAGCGCTGGAAGGCGAACTTTTTGACCAGGCTTTCCAGCGGCACGCCGTATTGCAGCGAGATCGAGGTGAGCGTGGCCACGGTGTCCATGAGGCCACCGATCGTGCTGCCCTCCTTGGCCATTTGGATGAACAACTCGCCCGGTTGACCGTTCTCGAAGAGGCCGACCGTGATGTAGCCCTCGTGTCCGGCAATATCGAACTTGTGGTTGAGCGCGACGCGGGTGTCGGGCAGACGGTGGCGCGGCGGTTGGCTGAGTTTGGCGCGCATGGCGTCGATCTCGTTTTCGAGTTCGATGACGCGCTCCTCGAGTTCGTTTTTGGTCGAGAGCTCGGCTTCAAGCTCGGCCGTGCTGCCGGTGCCGTGTTTCTTTTTGTCGGTGACAACGGGAGCGGAGCGTTTGGAGCCGTCGCGGTAAATGGCGATGGCTTTGAGGCCGAGTTTCCAGCCCTCGACGTAGGTGTCGACGATGTCCTCGGTGGTCGCGTGCTCGGGCAGGTTGACTGTCTTGGAGATGGCGCCGGAAAGGAACGGCTGGGCCGCGGCCATCATGCGGATGTGCGCATGGTAGCTGAGGCTGCGCTCGCCGCGCATCGGCTTGAACGCGCAATCGAAGACACCGACGTGTTCGGGGCGCAGGCCGCTCTTCACGGTGCGGCCGTCTTCCTCGACGTCTTCGATGGTGTCGTATTTGTCGATGTGCGCGATGATCGCCTCGATGTCGGCGTCGCTGTAGCCGAGCTTGTGCAGGGCGGGCCGGACCGTCTGGTTGACGATCTTGAGCATGCCGCCGCCGGCCAGGAGCTTGTATTTGACCAGCGCGATGTCGGGTTCGATGCCGGTCGTATCGCAGTCCATGAGGAACCCGATGGTTCCGGTCGGGGCGAGCACGGTGACCTGCGCGTTGCGGTAACCCTGCTGTTTGCCGATGCGCAGCGCTTCGTCCCAGACGTGGCGGGCTTCGTCGCGGAGATATTCGAACTCGTCGGACTTCTCGATTTTCTCCACGGAATCACGGTGGAGTTTGATCACTTCGAGCATGGAATCGACGTTGTCGGGCGCGACCGGTTTCTTCACACCGCTGGCGCTCGAGTCATGGTAACCGGGGAAAGGTCCCGTGATTCCGGCGATGCGCGCGCTCTGCTCGTAGGCGTGGCCGGTCATGATCGCGGTGATCGAACCGGACAGCGCGCGGCCTTCCGGGCTGTCGTATCCGTAGCCGTGGCTCATGATGAGCGCGCCGAGGTTGGCGTAGCCGAGGCCGAGCGTGCGGAAGATGTGGCTGTTCTCCGCGATGAACTTGGTCGGATAACTCGCGTTGTCGACCACGATCTCCTGCGCGGTGATGAAGATGCGCACCGCGGCCTTGAATTTCTCCACGTCGAAGGTGCCGTCCTCGCGTTTGAACTTCATGAGGTTGAGCGAGGCCAGGTTGCAGGCCGTGTTGTCGAGGAAGAGATACTCGGAGCACGGGTTGGTCGAGTTCTGGCGCGCCGTGCCTTTGCAGGTGTGCCACTTGTGGATCGTGGTGTCGAACTGCATGCCGGGATCGCCGCAGACGTGCGTGCCTTCGGCGATTTTGTTGAGGAGCGTGCGGGCGTCCTTTTTCTCGCAGGGTTTTCCGTCGGTCACGCGCACGGTGGTCCATTCGCGTCCGGCCAGGGCGGCCTCCATGAACTCATCCGACACGCGAACGGTCAGGTTTTCGTTCTGATACATGACGGAGCCGTAGGCTTCGCCGTTGAAGGAGCCGTCGTAGCCCTGCTCGATGAGGGCCCAAGCTTTGCGCTCCTCTTTCATCTTGGATTCGATGAATTCCTCGATGTCGGGGTGCCAATCCTTGAGCGTGTTCATCTTGGCCGCGCGGCGGGTTTTGCCGCCGCTTTTCACCACGCTGGCCACTTGGTCGTAGACCTTGAGGAAGGAGAGAGGGCCGCTGGGTTTGCCGCCACCGCTCAATTTCTCGCGGGTGGAGCGGAGCGTCGACAGGTCGCTGCCCGTGCCGCTGCCGTATTTGAAAAGCATGGCCTCGCTCTTCGCCAGATCGAGGATGCTTTCCATGTTGTCCTCGACGGACTGGATGAAGCAGGCGCTGGCCTGCGGGTATTCGTATTGCGAAGGCGCGCGGAGCGCCTCGCCGGCCTTGTGGTCGTAGTAGTAGTTGCCCAAACCGGCTTCCTTGCCGATGCCGTATTGCTGGTAGAGGCCGACGTTGAACCACACGGGGCTGTTGAACGCGCCGTGCTGGTGCAGGCAGAGCCAGGTGAGGTCGTTGTAGAAGGCTTCGGCGCTGGCTTCGTCGGCGAAATAGCCGTCGCGCTTGCCGAAGTCGGTGATGGTGCGTGTGACGCGATGGATCAGCTGGCGCACGGACGATTCGCGGCCGCCTTTGTGCGGGTCGGTGCCGTTGGAAAGGTCGCCGTAGAAATATTTCGAGACGGCGATCTTGGTGGCGAGGGCGCTCCAGCTGCGCGGCACTTCCACGTTTTCCTGTTTGAAGATGGCCTTGCCGCTGTCGTCGTTGATCTCGGCGGTGCGCTTGTCCCATTCGACGTGGTCGAACGGCGTGCCGGGCTTCGTGTGGAAGTGCGGTTCGAATTTCAGACCTGCGGACTTCTTCGCGAACTGCGGACGCGACGACGTCGTGGTCGACGCGACGGGTTTGGTTTCACGACGCGCCGTGGTGCGGACTTCCGCGGCTTTGCGTGCTTTCGAACGATAGGAGGATTTGGTTGCGATCATGGATTCAGCTTCTGAAGGGGGAGGTTTGCGCCAACCAGTCAACCCTTGGGGGAGATCACCGGCAGACCCGACACCACAATATGTGGGCGAGCAGTGCAATAACGCCACAACAGGCTGTGGTGTTGAAGAACTTTTTACGTTTCGAGCAAAATATTTTTTGTGCGTTTGACCGCAACGACTTACAGACCAACGCTCGTTTGACGAAATCGGCCGCCGGGGCCGTTTGTTCACAGTGCCGCCCGCTGCGAATCCATTATTTATCGGCCTTCGCGGCTGCCGTCGCCCGCGAAGCCAGAAAATCAGCCAGTTCGCGCTTGGTGGCGAAATGGAGGGGGGATTTTCCGTCCTCCAGCAACCCGAAGCCGGGTCCGTAGGCCGCGCCGTTGACCACGGTCGCGTCGGTGCGGCCGGAGGCGAGCTGTCCGCGCCCCGCCTCGATCGCTTGTTCGCGTGTTCCCTCAAGCTCGTATTTCCATCCCGCGATCCATGCGCGCGGAAACCATCCGCGCAAGCGCGGCAAAATTTTCTCCGCGGGTTCGAGCGCGAGATGAATGTGCGCGAGGTTGCCGGGCACTTTGCGACGGCCGTCGAGGGTTCCGTCCGGCCCGCGCAGCGCGGTGATGTCATAGTCGGCCAGCGCGGCAGCGTGGAAAAAGCCCGCGATGTCGGGGCCGCGCGTTTCCGACAATTCCTCGAGCGTCCGGGTCAGGTCCCGGTTGGTGGTGAATTCGTGCAAGCGCGCGCCCTCGGGAAGGTTGCGGTAAGTGGCGCCCGTGCCGCGGCAGACAAACACTTCCCATCCCCGGTCGATTAATGCCTCGGCCAGCAGGGCGCCGATTTCTCCCGAGGCGGAATTCGTGATGCGCCGCACCTCGTCGATCGGCGCGGAGGCCGGTCCGGTTGTCACGATGGCGGCTGGACGATTCATGCCGCAAATCTACCGCCGCCCCACGCCCTCTGGCGAGCGGTCAGCCGATCATTTTGTGCACCGACGCGAACATGTCGCGCGCCGCGACGTAGCCGAAATGGCCCTGCGGACTGGTGATGACTCTCGCCCCGTCCCATGCCGCGGCCAAAGCCTCGACCCGGTCCGGCGGGGCGATGCGGTCCCATGCCCCGATGGCCATGACGATGCGGTCCGGAGGAGTCGACGGCTTGCCGTGCAGCGGTGAAATGAGGTGCGCGTGGCGCTGCGTCAGGGCGGAATCGATGCCGTTCCCTCGGAGCAGGCTGCGCATGGTGGCCCCGGCCGGGCTTTCCCAGATGGCGTGTTCGATGTCGGCGATCGGCTGAAGAAGCGCGATGAACGAGATGTCCTGCTCGAGGGAAGCGAGTAATGCGCCGGTCCAACCCCCGTAGCTCGTGCCATAGATTCCGAACTCGCTGCATCCTTTGGCGCGCAGCCACGCCATGAGTTGGCGCAACTCGCTCACGCCTTGGCGCAGCCCTTCCGCGCTTTGCACCACGTGCGCGGTGATCGCCAGTTCGCCGTTGAGGTAGCCGCTCGGACGCCTTTCGTAATGGAAGGGGAGGTGCATGAACGCCGCGTTCCATCCCAGAGCGTTGAACTTCGATGCGAGACGCCGGTAACCGACATCGTTGACCGACATGAGCGCGTGCAGGATCAAGACGGTGGGCGCCGACCATCCGCGCTCGCAGGGTTGCAACCAGGCCGATGCGCGGTCGTTGCGGTCCAGACCGCTGGTGTGCGGCGTGCTCCAGGCGATGTGCCCGGATGATTCGCCGAGCGGTTCGAGCGGCGGCGCCGCATAGTATTGCTCGCGGGTCATCGGCTCGCACAGCGCCAGATAATCCTCGAGTTCCCGGCGTGTGCTTGCCTTGTGACGATGACGCCACTGGGCGAGTCCGAGCAGCGCGCAGGTCGATGCGTCGGTCGCCCGGGCCCATTGGCGACGAAGCGCTGTCATCTCAGGCCTTTCCTTTGCGGCGCTGAGGGGTCTGCGGCAGGCAATCGGCGGGAATTTTTTCCTCCCGGACGGTGCGTTCATACATCGACCTCAAGGTCTCGCCGAGGCGCGCTTCGAATTCCGTCCGCGCCGTGGCTTTGTCCGGCTTGTCGCCCGGCGGGTCGAGCGGCGGACCGTAAACGATCCAGACACGCGTGCGGCGCAAGGGAAGCCAGCGCTTCGGGTCGTAAAGCGCGTCCGAACCGATGATCACGCAGGGCAGAACCTGCGCTTCGGTCATCTGGGCCAGCGCGGCCACTCCCGGGCGGACCGGCGCGCCCTCCAGCACGGATTGCGGGCCGGTGCGCAACCCGCCCTCGGGAAAGACTCCGACCATCCGTCCGGCACGCAACCGGGTGATCGCGGTGCGCACCGCCGCGGAATCGAACTTCCCCATTTCCACCGGGAAGGTTCCCACCGCATGCAGCCACGCGCCGAGCACCGGCATGGTGAAAAGTTCGCGCATGGCCATCCAGTCCGCCGTGCGCCATATGCTCGGGCCGATGAGCGGGGGGTCGAAATGACTGATGTGGTTCGGCGCGAGGATGCACGCGCCCTTTTTCGGCACATGCTTCCGTCCGATGACCCGTCGGCGCACGAAGGGCATGAAGAGCAACTGCAAGAATGTGGTGGTGGCCGCGTAGCCGAGGTCGGAAGGCATGGTGACTTTATTTGGACGTGAGGAAAAATCCGCGCTGCTTTTCCGAGACGGGCATGCCGAGCTTTCCCATGACCAGCATCATGTCTTCCCAGACTTTGCGCTTCTCCGTGTTCGATCCGTTGCGCAGGAGATACGAGGGATGGTAGGTGGCGAGGAGCGGGATGTTCTCGAAAGTGAACCAACGTCCGCGCATCGCGCCCATCGGTTCATCCGTGCCCGTGAGTCCGGTCATGGCTGTTTTGCCCAGCGCGACGAGGATGCGCGGTTGGATGATGGCGATCTGCTCGCGCAGGTAGGGGAGGCAGCGCTGCATTTCCTCCGCGGTCGGCGGACGGTTGCCGGAAGCGTTTGGCGGCATGTCCGGACGGCACTTCAGAACGTTCGCGATGTAGATGTCATCGCGCGACAGTCCCATCGCGTTGATGATTTTGGTGAGAAGTTCCCCGGCGCGTCCGACAAACGGCTCGCCCTGTTTGTCCTCATCCGCTCCCGGCGCCTCGCCGACAAACATCAGCTCCGCATGAGGATTGCCTGCGCCGAAAACGGTTTGCGTTCGGAATGCGGCCAAGTGCTCGCATTTGCGGCAGGTGCTGACCGCCTCGCGCAGCGCGGCCAGCCTCGCTTCGCGAGGCATTTCAGATTTCACATTTGAAATTGGAGAATTCTTGGAGCGGAGGTCGGTTTTGCCCAGTCGCTCCAGCGATTCCCGGCTCACTCCGGTGCGGCGCGGGCCCAGCAGATCCCGGCGGGTGCGCAGGGAATGTGCGAGGAGTGCGGCGGTTTCTTGCAACGAGGACATGGGAAGAAAGGATTTCAGATTTGAAATTTGAGATTTCAGACGGGACGTTTTGGCCTTTTCTTCGCCGGGTGTCCATCGGGCAAAGCGGCCGCGAGCTTTTCGAGGAAAGCATCGGCCTTTTTCTTTTGCTCATGGCGGTTGCGCTCCGCGTTGTTCAGATGCCTCTGGCCCCGGATGGGAGAGTTTTGCAGCGAATCGGTCCAGCCGCGGATCTGCCGGGAACAACTCTCGGCTTTAGATTTCAAATCTGAAATTTGAGATTTCAGATCTCTCAGTGCGGGCCGCCGCTCGAAGTAATTGAGCATCGACCGCACTTCGCCGGCCGAGCCGGGGGCGATGTAAAGAAAGCTGAGTAATTCATTCGTCGTCCCGCGCTCGAAGCCTTCGGCGATGTTGTTGGAGACGGAAAGAGATGCGCGTTCCAATTGATCGCGTTTCGACCAACTGATTCGATTCTTCGCCGCGGACAGAAAATCCTCGCAGCCCTCAGCCAGTTCAATGGCGGCGTTCCAAACCGGCAGATCTTCGAAGCG
>JAFMJK010000103.1 GCA_017853515.1 Chthoniobacterales bacterium
GGCGGGCTTCAAGCCTTTCGAGTTCATCCTTGGTTGGCGCTTTGTACCCAAGGCGTTCGAGGTGGGCGACGAGCTGACGGCCACGTTCAAGCCGCGGCGACACGTGATCACGGAAAAATACTCGGGTCTGATCAACGACTTGTTCCGGCAGTCGCGCGGGACGCGCCGGCACTAGGCGGTCGGCAGGTGCTGGCGGCAGAATTCCTCGCCCGAGCCGGTGACGCGGAATTCGAGGTCGGGGTCGCTCAATTCGGTGCGACCGCAGGAGACGCAGCGATGGAGGCTCGTCTCGGATTCCGCGCGGAAACGGCGCAGTCGCCGGGTATCGCGTTCCTTGACCACGCGGTTGCGGACAAGAGCCGGTGCGAAAAAGAGAAGGTAATTGGCGAGCGAGGCAGCCATGGCCATTTTGGCAGACAGGGGCAGAACGACGAATTGCAGACCGAAAATGGCCGCCATGAACCATGCGATGTATTTGATTTTCACGCGCGCGATAAAAAAGAGAAAGACCTCGTAGTCCGGCGCGATGGTGGCGAAGGCGAAGAAGAGCGAAAGATTGAGGAAGGTGTTGGAAGGCCCGCCGCCGAAAAAGAAAGCGGCCGCCGTGCAGCCGGCCATGCCGACAAGATAGAAAACATTGAGGCGCAGCGGGCCCCATATTTCCTCCAGCGAGGTGGCGAGGAACCAGAGAAAAAGCAGCGCGAAGAGAATCCAGAAAACGCTGCGCGTCTCGGGCACGAAGATGTAGGTGACAAGCCGCCACACTTCGCCCTGCATGATTTTGGCGGGGTCGAGCGAAAGCACCTCGGCGTAGTCCGGGGCCGCGGTGATGAGCAGAAAGGTGAGCGCGTTGAGCAGCACGACGGCCTTGAGCAGACCGGGCGTGCCGAGCCACGGAAGCCAGCGTCCGAGGAAGTTCCAGAATTTACCGTCTTCGGAGGACGTCATGACTGGCCTGATGGCTTCGCTTGCCAGGGCCAGCGTCCGTTGATTTCCAACTCGAGCGAGAGGCTAAGGAACGTTCGGATGACCACGATGGCGCCGAGCACAACCATGTTTTGCAGGGTCGGAGCAACGGCAACGGTTTTGATAATGTCGCCGGCGACGAGCAGCTCGAGGCCGAGGAGAATGGCGCGGCCGAGGTTTTGCCGGTAGGCCATGTAACGGTCGAGGCCCGTCGGAGGCGGCACCAAAAAAGCGCGCACGGTGGCCGCAAGAATACCGACAACAATCACGGCAACGCCGGCTGCGTCGACAAACATGCCGATTTGCTCAACGTATAGCTGGAAGCTGTTCATGGGCACGAAGGGTGAACCGCCTCCGCCGCGGGCACAAGCGCGCAGCGCCACGGCTTTCCGTGCTGGCTACGGCGCGGGACGCGCGTCATCGTCGACATCTGTGGGAGTGGAGACCGAGCGAAAATTCCTCGTCGACGGGGATGCGTGGCGCGGCGAAGCGCGCGCGCGCCGCGCCTTGCGTCAGGGCTATTTGGCCATCGACGGGAAAACTACCGTGCGGGTGAGAACGGATGGCGTGTCGGCGTGGTTGACGGTCAAGGGGGCGAACACGGGCCTGTCCCGGCCGGAGTTCGAATACGCCGTGCCCGTGCGGGATGCAGACGAATTGCTCGGCTTGTGCGCGGGCCGGCTGGTCGAGAAGATCCGGCACCATGTGCCGGTTGGGGAGAAATTGTGGGAAGTGGACGAGTTCACGGGAGCAAATCAGGGGTTGGTTGTGGCGGAGCTGGAGTTGGCGGACCCGGACGAGGATTTTGTGCGCCCGGAATGGTTGGGACCGGAAGTCTCGGGTGACCCCCGATACCTCAACGCGAATCTGAGTGTCCGGCCTTATGCGGCATGGACGGACGGTAGCTCGCTCTAACTGTTTCGGTCGCGGCGAGGTTTGGCTTTGTGGTGGCACCCGAGGGCGCTTGCACAGAGTTGGCAAGTATACATGACATATATTGTATGGACTTATGCCTATATGCCTGACAGAGGCTTCTGGGCCTATTTTCCGCCCGCGTAACGGGTTTGGACGTAGTCGGCGACGGCCTCCTGCCACGGTCTCATCGGACGCCCCAATAGCTCCTCGACGCGCCGGCAAGTCATGCTGGTGTGGACCGGTCGCCGCGCGACCATGGCCGATATATCAGCCAATCGCAGCGGCTCGGGCTTGGGCCCCGGCGCCAAGATTCCGGCCCGCTCGGCCACGGCCATAGCCTCGGCCGCCCAATCCAACCAAGTGCAGATCCCCGAATTGCAGACGTGATAAATCCCGCCAGGCGCCCCGGGATTCATCAAGACCTTGAGCGCCGCGCCGATATCCGCGGTATAGGACGGAGACGACCACTTGTCGGCCACCGCTTTGACCCGTTCGCCGCGCATGGCGGTTTGCAGGGCCTTGTCGACAAAACTGTCGCGGTCCGGTCCGAAGACCCACGAAACCCGCACCACGGCATGGCGCGCATCGGCGTCCATAACGGCACGTTCCCCGGCCCATTTCGTTTCGCCATACCACGACACCGGCGCAGGCTCGTCGTCCTCGGCGTAAGGCGTCTTTTTCTCCCCGGAGAAGACGTAATCGGTGCTGATATGAATCAAGCGAGCCCCGACGTCGGTCGCGGCTTTCGCCACCGCTCCGGGGGCTGTGGCGTTGACGAGCTCGGACTTGGTGCGCTCTGTTTCGCACTCGTCGACGTTGGTCATGGCGGCCGAATTCACCACGATGTCGGGCGCGGCCTGCCGGACCATGTTCGCCACTTTGACCGGATCGCCGAGATCGGCTGTCTGGCGCCCCCAAGCGATGACCTCGTGATCTGTCGCGTAATCGCGGGCCAAAGCGGCACCGAGGCGGCCGCCCGCACCAAGGATAACGATTCGTGCCATGGATTTCCCCTCGCCCTGCGGCTATTTCGCCACGGGGCTCAGTCCCCCGATCATGAAAGCGGTCATTTCTTCCTCGAGCAGGTCGAATTGTTTGCTCTCGGAACGCGTGCGCAGGAACCAGTCCATGCTGTCGTGCATCAGCCTGACGCCGAGCACCGTGGCGAAGGCGCAGAAGAACCGGGCGTAGACCTGCTGCGAGGCAAGCCCCGGAAAAGTGCGCTGCAATTCGTCGTGATAGAAGTCGATGACGTTCTGGTAAAAAACTTTGTGGATGTGGGAAAAACGGTGCGGATCGTCGATGAGCATCTGTGCGACGAGGCGCACCATGATGGCGCGGTTGCCTTTGCTCTGCCGCAAAGCTTTGAACATCGGATCGATGAGCGCGGCGACAAGCTCGGTCACCGGGATGGGATTTTTGCCGTGTTTGTCCTTGAGGTTTTTCAGGCGCAGAATGCGCTCGTTGTTGATCGGCGTGAGGCGCCGGTCGGCCATGGCGTGGATCAGTTTGTCCTTCGAGCCGAAGTGGTAATTGACCGCGGCGAGGTTCACGCCGGCGAGCAGAGTGACCTCGCGCAGGGACATACCATGGAAGCCGCTCGCCGCGTAGATGCGCTCGGCGGCTTTGAGGATCCTTTCGCGCGTGCTGTCGAGGGGGACTTTTTTCGGCATACGTTTTAAACGGACAATTGAACGGCAAGCGGCCGCCCCGTCAACTCCGGTCTGCGCAAGCGGGGCAAAAGTGGCTGACGCCCCCGCGTGCCGGCCCTAAAGTTCGGGTCATGTCCAACGCGCGCCATCCCGACGTCGCCGCCTTGCGCCGCGAATACACGCGTCAGGGTTTGCGCCGCACCGATCTCGATCCGGATCCCATCGCCCAATTCCGCCAATGGTTCGGCGAGGCCACCGCTGCGGAGTTGGTCGAACCCAATGCCATGGTGCTGGCGACGACGAACGGAAAGCGGCCGAGTTCCCGCACCGTTCTGCTCAAGGCCTACGACGAGCGCGGTTTTGTCTTTTTCACCAACTATGAGAGCCGCAAGGCGCAGGAGATCGCGACAAACCCCGACGCGAGCCTGCTCTTCCCGTGGTATCCGCTCGAGCGCCAGGTCGGGATCCTCGGGCGCGCCGAGCGGATCAGCGCCGCGGAGTCACTGGCCTATTTCGCCTCGCGCCCGCATGGCAGCCGCCTCGGGGCTTGGGTCTCGCAACAAAGCGCCGTGGTCAGTTCACGGCAATTCCTCGAGATGAAGTGGGACGAGATGAAGCGCAAATTCGCCGACGGAGAGGTTCCCCTGCCCTCTTTCTGGGGGGGCATCCGCGTGGTTCCGACAGAGATCGAGTTCTGGCAGGGGCGGGAAAACCGCCTTCACGACCGGTTCCGCTACACGCGGTCGGGCGCTGCTTGGACCATCGAACGGCTGGCCCCCTGAGGCCGAGTCTCGACGGCGCACAACCGTCCCACTAAATTTCGCTGCTCAATTTATGGCCACAAGCAAAGCTCCCGTCGGCAACATGGTTATCGCCCAAAGCGGCGGACCGACCATGGTGATCAACCAAAGTCTCATCGGCGCCGTCCTCGAGGCGAAAAAACACAAGCAGATCAAAAACATCTACGGCTCCCTGCACGGCATCGCCGGCATCCTCGGGGAAAATTTCATCGACCTGCGCAAGGAGAGCGCGTCGACGCTCGAGGCGGTGGCCAAGACCCCGTCCTCCGGCCTCGGATCCGTGCGCAAGAAACCGACCAAGGACGACTGCCTGGCCATCTTCAAGGTCCTGCAGAAGTATGACGTCCGTTACTTTTTCTACATCGGCGGCAACGACACGGCCGAAACGACGCACATCATCAACGAGGAAGCCAAGGCGAACCGTTATCCGTTGCAGTGCTTCCACATTCCCAAGACGATCGACAACGACCTTCGCGAGAACGACCACACGCCGGGCTTCGGCAGCGGGGCACGCTTCGTGGCCGAGGCGTTCATGGGCGACAACCTCGATAACCGGGCCCTCCCCGGGGTGAAGATCAACATCATCATGGGCCGTCATGCCGGGTTTCTCACCGCGGCAGCCGCGCTGGCCCGCGTTTATCCGGACGACGGTCCGCATCTTGTCTATCTGCCCGAGCGTCCGTTCGACGAAGGCAAATTCGCCAAGGATGTCGAACGGGTTTACCAGAAACTCGGGCGCTGTGTCGTCGCGGTCTCGGAAGGTATTTGCGACAAAAACGGCACGGCCATCGCGGCCAAGCTGAGCAAGGAAGTCGATTCGCACGGCAACGTGCAATTGAGCGGTTCCGGGGCGCTCGGCGATTTGCTCTCGGGGATCATCAAGAGCAAAACGAAGATTTCCCGCGTACGCGCCGACACCTTCGGGTATTTGCAGCGTTCGTTCCCGGATATCGCCTCATCGGTCGATTCCGGCGAAGCGCGCGAAGTCGGCAAACTCGCCGTGAAGCACGCGGTAGCGGGCAAAAAACAGAGCGGTTCAGTCACAATCAACCGCAAAGCCGGCAAGAAATACTCACCGTCCTACGGATTGGTCGAACTGCGTCAGGTGTCCAAAGAAACCCGACACATGCCCGACAAATTCATCAACAAGGACGCGAACGACGTCACTCCGGCCTTCATCGCCTACGCCAAACCACTGGTCGGGAACCTGCCCGAGATCGGACGATTCAAGGGCGTGCGGGTGAAGAAGTTGAGGTAGCGGCATCTCCGGGCAACCTTTCCGCCAGCCGGCACTTAGCGCGGCTGTCCGGGGTCCGGCTGCCGCTCCAGCCTCCTGGCGCCCAACGGATTGATCTCCGACGCAAAGACCACTTCTTGCCCCTCTTCGGCGGGAGCGGGAACAAGCGCGGCGTTTTCCATGCGCAGGACGTGGTTGTAGGCCGAGACGTCTGTCTCCTCGCTGCGGAACTCGCCGGTCGTTGGCTCTTGGCGCGCTACCGCGGTGCAGACGAGTTCGATCAGGTTCCCGCGCCTGCTGAAGGTGCCTTCCAGTCTGCGTCCCGATCCGTGGGGAAAAACGCCGGCGGCGACTTCGACGAGCGACTCGGCCCGCCACGTTCCATCCTCGCCGAAAAAATACATGACAGCCGGATTTTCGGCGTCACGGTAAGAGCCCGCGACTTTGGCGCGGCCGCAGCCGAACAGGGCCAGCGCAACCGCGAGCATCAAGAAACTGCGAAAAAAGTCAGGCATTTCTCCAGACCTGCCGAGGACTGGAACTCCGGGCAAGGCAAATCGGCGCAATCCCTCCTTGCCAAGCGGGCCCGATCGAAATAACGGAGAACGCATGAGAAAGCTCCTCATCACCACCCTGCTAGCCATCCTCTCCGTGACATGCCTCCAAGCCGCGGAACTGCCCGGCAATCTCGACAAGCGTCTGCTCGGCACTTGGATGGGTTTCCCCCACATCATGACCTTCAAGAAAAACGGCGTGGCCGTCGCCGGGCTGGGCAGCGGCTACGGGCGCGGCACTTGGCAACTGCAAGGCGACATGCTTCTCGTCACCATGCCCAAGTCGGGGCTGCACAAATTCCGGATCTTGTCCTACGACAAGTCGAACAATTCGATGACCGGAGAATATAAAGGCCAAAAGTATCCGGTCATTCGCATGTAGGCCGGTTGCGCGGGGATCGAGACGTGCTAACTTCCTGCAACGACCATGCGGTTGGTGGTTCCTCCGCGGGTTGCTGCTGTACCACAAATGCCAGCGGCAGGGCCGCAGGCCGGCGCCCCGGTTAAGGGGATTCGAGGGCGCCGGATGCGGCCTCGTTAATTTCTCGACCGCTGCAGCACTTCAACATGGTCCAACTGACGGAAAAATTTCTCGCCGCGGTTGCCGGATGGCCGGTGATTTTCGAGGCGCGCAAGATCCGCGCCGCAGGCAAGGTGAAAGCCGCGCGTTACGATCCTCCGCTCCTCAAAGGCGCGGTTCGCGCCGGGTCGAGATTGTATGCGTCCGGACTGCGCATCGCTTCGCCGCAGGAAGTTGAAAACATCTGCTCCTGCCGCATTTCGCAGGCCGAAGGTGACGGCATGATTTGTCCGCACTCCGTCGCGGTGGCGCTTGAAGTCATCCACGGAGAGCCCTCCCCGCATCCGCCCGCCCGGCCCTGATCGTTCTTTTGGTGGATCGGCTCTTGCGATCCGCGTGGAAATCGCCATACTCACCGTTTACCTTGACCCTATCGTCCAGCGGTTAGGACACCGCCCTTTCACGGCGGTAACACGGGTTCGAATCCCGTTAGGGTCGCTCGCCTTGCGAGCGACCATAGGGATGAGAACCCGTAGGGTTCGAGCCGAGCGAAGCGAGACAGATCGACCGCGAGGTCGACCCGCAGGATGAAGCGCAGCGGAATCAATCCCGGTAGGGTCGCGCTTCGCTCGACCCGCCACTCTCGGCTCCGCCGCAGGCGCATTTTTGGAAGGGTGGTATCGCCACCAATCCCTCTACGGTCGCTCTTTCAAGTTAAGGAAAGCTCGCGACTTGGCGCTGCCGGACTAGGCTAATCGGGCCCATGCCCAACCGCATCGACCAGACATTCGCCGATTTGCGCTCGGCGGGGA
>JAFMJK010000005.1 GCA_017853515.1 Chthoniobacterales bacterium
CGCCTGCCCATCGCCCCGGGTTGGGGAAATTTCGCGCGCTTGCTCACGCAAACCGATTTTGTCCGCTGGGTGGCCAATTCCCTCATGGTTTCGCTGGCCGTGGCGGCGATCGGCGTGTTGCTTTCGTCGACCGCGGGCTACGCCCTCTCCCGCTTCCGCTTTTTCGGACGGTTGGCCGTGATGCAAAGCCTGCTCGTCACGCAAATCTTTCCCGCCACCATGCTGCTGCTTCCGATTTTCCTCATTCTCGTCCAATTCAAACTCATCAACACCTTCTTCGGCCTTCTTCTCATCTACCTGGCCACCGTGCTGCCCTTCTGCATCTGGCAGATGAAGAATTTTTATGACAGCGTTCCCGAGACCGTGGAGGAAGCCGCGGCCATGGACGGATGCACGCCGGGCGAAATTTTCCGCAGAGTGGTCCTTCCGGTCTCCGCGCCGGGGCTGGCCGTGGCTGCGCTGTTCTCTTTCGCGGCCGCGTGGAATGAATACGTGGTGGCGGCCATTCTGCTGCAGGACGAGGAACTCTACACCTTGCCGCTCGGTCTGCGTCTTCTCCACACCGACAGTCCGGTCGGAACACCTTCCCTCTTTGCCGCCGGGGCCCTCCTTGTCGCCGTGCCCATGCTCTCCCTTTACCTCGCGCTGAGCCGGTTCCTCGTCTCGCGCGTTCAGGACATCACCGTCCGGCACTAATCGCCGCGGTAAAGACAGCGCGAGGTCGGCGTTTCGTGGATCGCGATTTCGCTCAATCCCGGCAGCGAAGGCTTCAGCTTCCGCCACAGCCAAACGGCGAGGAGTTCGAAAGTCGGATTTTCCAGACCGGGGATGTCGTTGAGGTAACGGTGGTCGAGTTCACCGATCAACGGTTTGACCAGGCGGCTGATCTCGGCGTGATCCATCAGCCACCCCGACCCGGGATCAACCGGGCCGGTCACCGAGACCTCCACCTTGTAGCTGTGACCGTGCATGCGGGCGCACTGGTGGTCGGGCGGGACATTGGGCAGGGTGTGGGCCGCCTCGAAGTGGAAAAGTTTGGTCAGGGTGACACTCATCGGTGGCATCACGCTAGCGGAACCGGTCCCCCGCGGCAAACGGTCAGACGCCCCTCGCCCGCGGCTCCCAGATGAACTTGTGCATCTGCAACTGGAAACGCGCGGGAAGTTTGTCCTCCAACATCCACGACACCATGTCCGACGGCGGGATTTTTCCGAAGACGGGACTGAGCAGCACCGCGTTCACCTTGGCGGCCAGATCATGCCCGCGTATCTTCTCCCGCGCCCACTCGTAATCCTCCCGCGAGCCGACGACGAACTTCAACTCGTCGCGCGGCGTGAGATGCGCAATGTTCGCGTAAAGATTCCGTCCTTCCTCGCCGCTGGAGGGCGTTTTCAGATCCATGATGCGATGCACCCGCGGGTCGACCGCCGCGATGTCGTGCGCCCCGGATGTTTCGAGCAGAACGGTGAAGCCGGCCTCGCAAAGCATATGGAGCAGGGGAACGCAGTTCGGCTGGAGCAAGGGCTCGCCGCCGGTCACCTCGACCAGCGGACAGCCGAAACTCCGGACTTTCTCCACGATTTCCCCGAGGGCCATTTTGTTTCCCTCGTAAAAGGCGTATTCGGTGTCGCAGTAGGTGCAGCGCAGGTCGCAGAAGGTCAGCCGGACAAAGACGCAGGGCAGGCCCGCCCAGGTGCTTTCGCCCTGCACGGACAGGTAGATCTCGTTCACCGTCAGTTTCAAGCCATCGGAGCTTAGCCGAAGCGCCGGCCACGGCAAACCGGACAAATCACTTTTGCCCTGGGGCAAACGCGATTACATTCCCGGCCTTCCATGAAGAGCCCCGAAGACCATGCGACCGTTACGCTGAGGGATACCCAAAGCGAACGGGACCATCGGCGCATCGTCATCGACCGGGTGGGCGTGAAAAACCTGCGCTTCCCCATCCAAGTGGCGGTTGGCCCCGGCGAACCGCAAAGCACCATCGCCACCGTGCAGCTCACCGTGGAACTGCCCCAGGAATTCAAAGGGACCCACATGAGCCGCTTCCTCGAGGTGCTGCAGGCCCATGGGCCCGTCCTCCACCCCGAAGATATCGAGCACCTGCTCGGCTCGCTCATCGAGCGCCTGCACAGCAAACGCTCGCACCTCGACTTCGAATTTCCTTTTTTCCTCGAGAAAAAAGCGCCGGTCACGGGCGCGCCCGGACTCGTCGACTACACCGCGCGCTTCAGCGCGACTTCGGACGGCGATTCGCACGATCTCGTCACCACCGTGGTGGCCAATGTGACCACGCTCTGCCCCTGCTCCAAAGCGATCAGTGAAACCGGCGCGCACAACCAGCGCGGTCAGGTCACCCTCAGCCTGCGCTCCAAAAAACCGCTGCCTCTCGCCGAAATGGTTTCTCTCATCGAGACCTCGGCCAGCAGCGAGTTGTACAGTGTCCTCAAGCGCCCGGACGAAAAGGCGGTGACCGAACGCGCCTACGCCAACCCGGTGTTCGTCGAAGACCTCGTGCGCAATGTCGCGGCCAAAGTCATCGCCGACCCGCGCATCACCTGGTGGCAGGTCGAGGCGGAAAATTTCGAGAGCATCCACAACCACAACGCCTACGCTTTGGTCGAGAAGCACACATGAAGACCGCCTTGTTTCTTGTTCCCGTTCTGTTTCTCGCCGGCTGCGCTTCCGCGCCGCGGGAAGTCCGCCGCGCCGAATCCGCCGCGCCGGCGGTCGCCTCGGCGCCGTCCCCGTCGCCCGTCTGGCCGGGCAACGCCCCTTCGCTCGCGGCGGAGTCGGCCATCGTCATCGACGCGCACAGCGGCGAAGTCCTCTTCCAGAAAAACGCCGACGCCCGACGGCCCGCGGCCAGCACGCAAAAGCTGCTCACCGCCTTGATGATCACCAAGCGCGGCGGACTCGACGGCAGCATGATGATCATGCCGGAGGACACGCGGGTCGAACCGACCAAGCTCGGACTGCGGCCCGGCGAGCGATACGCGCGGCGCTCGCTGCTCGAGGCCATCATGGTCAAGAGCTGCAACGACGCGTGCACCGCCCTGGCGCGCGACCACAGCGGAAGCGACGGCACCTTCGCCATGAACATGAACCAGGCCGCGTGGGCGCTCGGTGCGCGCAGTTCCCATTTTGCCAACAGCCACGGCCTTCCCGCCCCGCAGTATTCCACCGCGCGGGATATCGCGCGCATCGCTTTTTACGCTTACCGCAATCCCGAATTGCGCCGGATGATGCGCCAGCAGCACGCGGTTTTCCGCCACAACAGCGGACGCATCACCGTGCTCAAGGCGACCAACAAACTGCTCGCCCGCTCGCCCGCCTACACCGGCATGAAAACCGGCTACACCGACGCCGCCGGACGCTGCCTCGTCTCGAGCGGACGACCCGGCGGACGCGAAGTCATCCTCGTGCAACTCGGGAGCAAGACGAAATACATCTTCGACGATGCCGAGCGGCTCATGTCCTGGGCCGGACGTCCGTCCTACCACGGTCCGGTGGCATCCGCCGGCACGACCTACGGGACGTTCTAGGCGCTGAGCGCCGCGATGAATTCCGCGGTCTGGCGCGCCGCGGCCGGATGACTGACACGCTGCAGATTTTCGCGCCAGCGTTTCCATCCCGCCCCGCCGCTTTCCAGCATCGCGGCGCGCACCGCCTCGATGATGGCCTCGGGCGTGGTGGCCAGCGTGCCCGCCCCGAGATCGGCCAGCAATTCGACATTGCCCTCTTCCTGGCCGGCGACAACGTGGCTGATGATCATGGGACGCGCGATGGCCAGCGTTTCCTGCACGATGGCGCCCCCCGCCTTGCCGATGAAAAGGTGGCTTTCGGCCAACAACTCCGGCATCCGGTCGGTCCAACCGTGCAGGGAAAATGAACTCATGGGCACGTCGAGCCTCTTCAGGAAGTCGTGGAGATGCCGGTGGCGGCCCGTGACCACGGTGAGATGGATCCCTTCGAGCGCGGTGAGGCCGCGCACCACTTTGCCCACCGTGCGACGGCTGGCCGAGGGCAGGTAGAGAATTTTCCACGGCGGCCCGGGCGGCAGCGGCCGCTTGGCCAACTCTTCGAAACGGGGACTGACCGGAAAGCCGAGCACTTTGATTTTTTCCCGGGGAACTCCGGCCGCCGCCATGGCATCGGCGGTCGGTTCGTTGGCCACGAGATCCCAGTCGGCCGGGGCGCGGTTCCACACGCGGTTGATGACGATCGAATCGGTCACCACCATGAAATGCGGGCACGTGGCGACTTCGCCGGACTCCATGAGCGCGCGGAGCAAATAGGAATAGACGGGATAGGTCGTGACCACCGCCGCCGGTTTTTTCTCGAGCAGGAGCGCGCGCATGGCGGCTTTGAGTTTGCCCAGCGTCGGCAAGGTCGCCTCGAACACCGGGGTCTTGTCGAATACGTGGAAGAAAGCCTTCCAGGTGACCGGCACGCGCTGGATGGAAATGTTGTAGGCCACCTGCAGGAACTTCGAGGCGCCGGGGTTCACCTCGACGTAGGTGTCGTGCACCTCCGCATCGAATCCGGGCATGTGCTCGAACACGTCCTGCAGGTTGCGTGCCGCGGAATTGTGCCCGTCGCCGAAGCCCGTTGTGAAAATGAGGATTTTCTTGTTGCTCACCGGATCACAATTCGCGCAAAGCGGCCTTCGCCCTTGCTTGGGCCTCGCCATCGTCTTTCGTGCGGCGCGGCAGGGTCAGGGACTTCTCCAACGCGCGGCGCGCCTCGTCTTTTTTCTCCAAGGCAAGATACCCGCGCCCGAGTTCGGCCTGGAAAAGCGCGTTGTCCGGCTCGAGCTGCGCCGCTTTGCCCAGACAACGCACCGCTTCCTCGTAGGAGGCGGGCGGCATTTTCCCGTAGATGACTTCGGCCAGTTTTTTGAGCAGCGGATTGAGCGAGGCAATCTCGTAGTTCCAGCGCCCGAGCATGTGCCAGCCGAGCGCGTAGCCGGGCTGGAGGCGGATCGCTTCCGAGGCCTCCTGCTTGACGACTTTGGAAAGTTCCAACTTCGTCTTGGCGTCGCTGTAGAATCCGAGCCGCGCGGCGGCCACCGCGACAGTCAGCCGGCCTTCGGGATTGTTCGGGTCGAGCTTCTTCGCCTTCAGCGCGGTGTCGTAGCCCTGCTGGGCCAGCCGCAACTTCTCCGCTTTGCCCGGCGCGTCCAGCGCCAGTTCCACATATTGCTTGGCGATCTTGCGCAGGATGACCGGATCGTCCGGATTTTCCGCAAGCGCCTTTTGGTAGGCGGCCAGCGCCTCGGCCGACTTGAATTGCCGCTCGAAGCTGTCGCCCTGCTCGATCCACTCCGCGGACGCGTGCAAAGTCGAGGCCGCCGCCAAAGCGACGAAGGCACCAAGCAAAAACCTCATTTGGCGAAAAGATAATGCGAGACGATCCATTCCTCGCCGTAGCGGTATCCCCAAAGTCCCGCGCACGCCATGAAAAAGACACGCCAGTAGACGCGCCACTTGGTCACATTGCCCGCGCCGTAGGTCGCGGCAAGAATCGGGGTGATCTGCGCCTCGTTCTTGTCCATGTTGGCCAGCCAAGCCTCGGATGTGCGCGCGTAATGCGTTCCATTGACGCACCAGTGATCGCGCAACTTGAGATCGTCCTGGAAATACGCGAGCAAATCGTCCGAGGGCATCGTGCCGCCCTCGAAGAAATACCGCGTGATCCAGTCGCTCGGGTCGGTCCCCTCGAAATGATAGGCAAGCGTGCGGTGGGTGAAGATGTGCACGAAAAGCAGCCCGCCGGGCTTCATCCATGACGCCACTTTGCGCAGGAGCAGTTCGTAATTCTTCATGTGCTCGAACATCTCGACCGACACCACCCGGTCGAATTCCTCCCGTGGCAAATCCAACTCGGCCACATTGGCCGTGTGGATCTCCACGTTGCGCAGCCCGCGCCGGGCCGCCTCGCCCATGATGTATTCCCGCTGCGTCCGCGAATTGGAGACCCCGAGAATCCGCGAGTCCGGGTATTTCTCCGCCATCCACAAAGTCAGCGATCCCCAGCCGCAACCCAGCTCCAGCACGCGCTGTCCGTTTTCCAAACGCGCGCGCCGGCAACTCAGCGCCAGCATCGCTTCCTCCGATTCCTCGAAGCTGGTGTGCCGCGTCGGCCAGAGTCCGCTGCTGTATTTCATGCGCGGACCCAGCACGTATTTGAAAAATTCGGTCGGCACTTCGTAGTGCTGTTCGTTGGCCTCGCGCGTCTTCACCGCGATGGGCATCGACTTGAGTTCGCGCACGAAATCCATCAGCGCCTTCTGCTGCGCCTCCACCCCGCCGCGGTTTTCGTCCTTCAGCTTGCGGGACAAAAGCTGGTTGATCCCCGCGCGGATGACAAAATCCGGCAGCAGTCCTTTTTCCAAAACCCGATCCAAAAAGCTCATTTGTATTATTTCCGGTGGTAGGGACGGCTGGCCCAGCCGTCCGCTGCCTTTTCTTTTTTCATCCTTACGCCCTCGGCCACCACGGGAAAAATGCGTTCGTGGTCCGCTGATACTGCCGGTAATCCTCGCCGCGCGAACGCAGCGCGTGCTCCTCGGTGGCCTTGATGCCGGTGATGCGGGTGAGGAAGAAATACATGAGCGCGGGAGCATAGACCGCCATCCACCCGCCCGGCGAGCCCAGCGCGTAGAGAAAATATCCGACCCAGACCAACCACTCGCAGAAGTAATTCGGATGGCGCGAGTAATTCCAGAGCCCGACGCGGCACGTCTTTCCTTTGTTGGCCGGATTTTTGCGGAACCGGGCCAGTTGCGCGTCGGCCGCCGACTCGCCGAGCATGCCGGCCAACCACAAAGCGACGCCCGCATACTCGAGCAAACCGAGGCCCGGCGCGCCATTGATGAACACGAGCACGAAGGGAACGCTGAGCAAGGCGATGAGCACTCCTTGCGCCTCGAAAAATCCGAAAAACATGAGCCACGTCCGGTTCGGAAACTGCCGCCGCAACGTCGCGTAGCGCCCGTCCTCTTCCGGATGATGTTTGGCCACGCGGATCAGCAAGTAGGTCCCCAGCCGCGCCGCCCAAATGGCGACCATCAGGACCAAGATGAAATTGCGCGTCACGTTGCCTTGGGCGACCGCCGCGCACACCGCCGCCACCGGGATGAATCCGTAAGACCAGAAAATATCGACGATCCCCGCGTTGTTCAGCACCCGCGCGAGCAGCCAGACGCCGGCCATCATGACAACCGGGATAACCAACGCGAAAACCATCAGCCGCCAGAACTCGGCCCACTCCGGCATCACGAGCACCCCCTGTTCAGGCCGGTCGGCAAATCGAGCGTCTCATTGTCGGCCCGGGTGTAAACGGCCTGCACCACGCTGATGTGGCGCGTGGCGAACGCAGCTTCGCAATAAGCCAGATAGTAATCCCACTTGCGGATGAATGCATCGTCGAATCCCTGCGCCCGCACCGCATCGGGCACGCGGTGGAAATTATCCCGCCAGACATGCAGCGTGCGCGCGTAATACGGCCCCATGTCGTCGAGGTCGTGGAGAAAAAGATCGCCGGTCCGGTTCAGCGCGGTATTGACCCGTCCGATGCTGTTGAGCAGCGAGCCCGGGAAGATATGGCGCTGGATGAAGTCCGTGCCACGCCGCAGCACCTCGTATTGCGCATCCGGGCACGTGATGTATTGCAGTCCGAGCAACCCCTTGCGCGCGAGCAGGCGGTGGCACTGCGCGAAATAACCATCGAGGTATCTGTCCCCCACCGCCTCGAGCATTTCGATCGAGGCGATCTTGTCGAATTGCCCGCGGATTTTGCGGTAATCCTCCAAAACAACATCGATCTGGTTGACCAGCCCTGCCGCCGCGATCCGCCGCGAAGCCTCGTCGAACTGCGCCTGCGAAATCGTCACCGTGGTGACATGACACCCGAAATTTTTCGCCGCGTGCATGGAAAAGCCGCCCCACCCGCTGCCGATTTCGAGCACTTGGTCGGATGGCTGGAGCCGCAGCTTGCGACAAAGAACATCATATTTGCGGATCTGCGCCTGCTCGAGCGTCATGTCCGGCCGGTCCCAGTAAGCCGAGGAGTAGGTCATGGTCGGATCCAGCCACAGCGCGAAGAACTCGTTGCTCAGGTCGTAATGCTCTTTGATGTTGCGCCGGCTGGTCCGCAGGCTGTTCGGCCGCAGCTTGTGCGCCACGCGATGCGCGAAATTCATCAACCCGATCCGCCGGTCCGTCTTCCCCGAGCCCTCCAGCACGGTCGATTCGTCGGCATTGCGAATGAACCACGCAATCACTCCGACCAAATCATCCGTCTCCCACAGCCCGTCCATGTAAGCCTCCCCGAAACCGACCGGCCCGCCCAAGACACAAGCACGGAAAAAGGCATCGTCTTTCACCCGGACCTCGGCCCGCGGCTCCTCCCCCAACCCGCCGAAAACCTTCTCCGAGCCGTCCGGCAAAACAACAAGCAGCCGGCCCCGCTGCATGCGGGCCAGCGCGGAAAAAAGGATCGGCGCGTAGTTCATGGAAAACCCGTAACCTTAGGCACACGGGGCGACCCGCGGAAGCTCCATTGGCGCGGTTTGACCCCCGATAGATGGAGCGGTATTTTGGAACGGCCCATGCGCGGACCCATTCTCACCACGGCCTTGCTTCTCGCGGCACACATGCCGGCGTCCGGACTTGTGCTCTGGGGCTTGGACAACAGCGCAAACCAGACGGACCCTGGTTCCGGCGCCCCGTGGAGCGCCGTGGCCAAAGTCACCAACAGTGGCGGTTCGCTGATCGAAGGCTCCGCGGTCTACCTGGGCAATGGTTTCATGCTCACCGCGAACCACGTGACCATGAATCTCACTTACTCGTTCGTCACCTTCGATCAAGTGGAGACCTTTGCGATCGATCCGACATTCAACGACGGCGTGCGCACCTACGGCAAACAAGTCGCGCCAGGCGTGGATTTGGCTGTCTTCAAACTGACAAGCATACCGGCGAGCGCCACGGCCGCAGTGCTCTTGCCCACCGCGAACGAATCGTTCGGCTCATCATCGTCGGCCACCATGGTGGGCTGGGGAGTGGGCCGCAGCGCCTCGTCGCCTGTTGGCACGAACACCGTTGCTTGGGGCGATGGCTCGACGTCCGGCAAGCGATGGGGCTTGAACGCACCGCGTGCGAGCGCAAGTGTTTCTTACTCGGTAGGCTCCTCGAGCTACACCAACTCCTCGCTCGTTACCTACACCGGCACAACCAACTCCCCGGTTCCGGGCAACAAGGGCCTCGGACCCAGCGAGGCCGGAGCCACGCTTTACGACTCGGGCTCGGGCCTTTTCCAGCAAATAGACAGCCAGTGGTATCTGGTCGGGTTGACCACTGCCGTGCAGAGCCAAACAGCAAGTTCCACAACATTCGGACTCGACTCGTCGGGCGGTGGCGACGCCAACTACTTCGCGCGCATCTCCAGTTACGACGAGCAAATCACCGCTCTTGTGCCCGAGCCATCCACCGTGTCGCTGCTGGCTCTTTCTGGCGCTGTCGTTGCGGCGCTCGCCCTCCGCCGCCGTCGCTAGGACTTGCCTCGCAACGAGCGGTGCGGACGGAACACGCCGCGCTGATCTTCGGCGCGTGTCTCCTTCCAGAAAAACGGCATCCGTTTGAGCCAGAGCCGGAAGGCCTGCCAATGGATCAGCCCGATGACCTTGAGCGTGATGAAAGGAAACTTGGCGGTGAATTTGGCGAGGTTGGCAAGGGTCAGTTCGCGCCGCTGTCCGGTCAGCGTGCTGACCAAAACCTTACCCTCCGCGTCGTAATCGTCGATGAAGACACGCAGTTTTTCGTCCGGCAAATGCAGGCGGAAATGGAAGTCGAGGTCGACCGGGCTGAACGGGGACACGTAGTAGTGCTTGGGCACACGGATCTCGAAGTCGCATTTGCCGTCCTTCGCGCCAGGGACGAGGTAGGGCTTCAGTTCGCGGAAGGTATTGCCCACTTCGACCACACCGGCGTGCGGGGTGCCATCGGCATTGTGGCAAAAATAGATCGTAATGGGGTTGAAGACATAGCCGAGGAATCGGGGAAAGAAGAGCATGCGGACGGAGCCGCCCGGTTCCAAGGGACAACCGGAACGCTCGAGGAACTCGCGCACGTTGTCGGCGACCGGACGAACGCCATCCCCGTATTGGAAATGGTCACTGTCCTGCAGGCTGTAAATGTTCGGACGGTTGACGCCGAAGATCTTCAGCTTCCGCGCGGCTTCCGACAACTCGCCGAGATCGAGGTAAAAATAGAAAACGCGGTAGAGGAATTCGTGTTGCTTCGGGCGCAGGCGCCGGTGGAAGACGTCGCACTCGTAGAAACACGAGTTCATGTCCACGGATCCTCGCCGCAAACCGCGTGTGCGCACTGCACGGCCGAGGCCAGCGCGTCTTCGTGGAAGCCGTAGCGGAAGTAGCTACCGCTGAAAAAAACGCGCTGGTTCGGCGACGCGGCATTGATCGAAGGCAAATGGTGCTGCGCCGCCAGCGCCGCGCGGTCGAAGATCGGATGCGTGTAATTGGTGTGCCAGAGCACCTTGGCCGGATCGATGCGGTCGGCGTAATTCAAGCTGACAAAATAATTCTCCCGATCGGAAACTCCCTGCAGGCGGTTCATCCAATAGTGGGTGGACGGGCGTTCCCCTTCCCCGCTCGGCTCCATGCGGTAATTCCACGCGGCCCAAGCCAACTCGCGCCGCGGCATGACGGTCGCGTCGGTGTGCAGAAGCGTTTCGTTGGCTTGGTAACGGAAAGCGGAGAGCAACTCTTCCTGCAGCGGCGTGGGGTGTGCGAGCATGGCCAGGGACTCGTCGGCATGTGCGGCGAGGATCGCGCGGTCGAAAGCATGCGCTGCGCCGTCTTCGGTCCGCACGGTGACACCATCCGTGCCGCTTTCGACCGAGGCCACGGGTGTAGACGCGTGCGATGGCGGCAGATCGGCCAGCATGCGCTTCACGTATTCCCTCGATCCGCCGTCGACGGTGAACCACGGATGATGCGTGGTGACGCCGAGAAACCCGTGATTGTGGAAGAATCGCACCAGCGTGGCCGCAGGAAAATCAAGCGCGCCGCCGGGCGTGATGCTCCAGATCGACGCGCTCATCGGCACAAGGTAGAGACGCAGGAAGTCGTCGCCCAAACGGTGGCGGCGGACGAATTCGTCGATCGACATCGACTCGAGGGACTCGTCGTCGAGGGACGCATTGGCCACGCGGAAAAAACGGAGGATTTGCGCGAGCAACTTGAGAAAGCGCGGACGGACCAGATTGGCGCGTTGGGCGAAGACGCGGTTGAAACCCATGCCGTTGTATTCCACGTCCAGTTCGTCGTTCCGGACGCTGAAGCTCATCTCGGTCGGCTTGATCGGGACGCGGAGTTCGTCGAACAGGCGGACGAGATGCGGGTAGGTCACTTTGTTGAAGACCATGAAGCCCGTGTCGATGGGCACGCGGCGTCCTTGCTCGTCGACCTCGACCGTATTCGAGTGGCCGCCGATGTGTTTTTCGCGCTCGAAGACCGTCACATCGTAGCGCTTGCGCAAAAGCCACGCGGCACCGAGCCCGGCAATGCCCCCGCCGATGACGGCCAAGCGTTCTTTGCTCATTCTTTTTCCCCTTGTAGCGGCGGTCTGTGACCGGCGCTGCTTTTTTCCATGTTCCGGCGGTCACAGACCGCCGCTACAAGAAGACAGTGCACCCTCACGCCGAAACCCGCGCGCTGATCTGGTCTTCCTGGCGGTAGGCGGACTCGGGCACGGGACGCAGATTTTTGACGATCCCGAGCCAAGAGAGCAACTTGAGCATGTAGTAGGTCGGATCGAACTCCCACCAGTAGAAGCCTTGGCGCGCGGCGGCCTGGTAGCGGTGATGATTGTTGTGCCATCCCTCGCCCAAAGTGATGAAGGCGAGAATCATGCTGTTGCGGCTGTCATCACCGGTGTCATAGCGCTTCCGGCCGAGCACGTGGGCGAGCGAGTTGATGCAGGATGTGCCATGGAAGAGGAACGTTGTGCTGATGAAAAATCCCCAGACCAGCATCTGGAGCGGCGAGGTGCCGAGAGCCGGGACGAAGGCCTGCAGCAGCCAGCCCCATCCGAGCATGACGAGGGCGAGAAAGAGCGGCCCGATGAGATCGAAGCGGTTGAGAAAGACGAGTTCGGGATATTTCGAGAGGTCCTTGATTTTGGAATAGTCGGTCGGGAAATTGCAGCTGCTGGTGATCCACCCGATGTGCGACCAGAGGAAGCCCTGCACGCCGGGCGAGTGGAAATCCTCTTCCTCGTCGGAATGTTTGTGGTGGTGTCGGTGGACCCACGCCCACCAAAGCGGACCGCGCTGCGTGCAGGTCAGGCCGAGGAACGCGGCGACGAACTGGCCGGCGCGCGAGATCTGGAAAGTTTTGTGGCTGAAATAGCGGTGGTAAAAACCGGTGATAAGGAACATGCGCGCGAAATAGAGAAATGCCGCGGTGGCCACCGCGACCCAGCTCCATCCGGTCCAAACGACACCGAGGCACCCGAGATGCAGGATGAGGAAAGGCACGAGCCGCCCCCACTCCATGCGTTCGGGTTGGTTGCGGATGACTTCGGCGTCGCCCTCGAAGTAGTCGCTGTCGAGGAAATTGACGATGCGCCGGAGCGGCGAAGCGGATGCGGGCATGGCTCTATTCCTGGGGCAAACCTAGCTGCGCGAGGAGGCGCTGCAAGTCGTCGTTGCCGTAATACTCGATGAGGATCTTCCCTTTCTCGTCGCCGTGGTGGATTTCCACGCGGGTGGAGAGGTGCTGTTGGAGACGGTTCTCGAGATGGCGCACGGCGGGTGAGACCTCGCGCGCGGCACCTCCCCGCTTTTTGCGCGGTTTCCCGCCTTTGGTCAGGTGGTCGTTGACCGCTTCCTCCGTGGCGCGCACGGAAAGACTGCGCCGCAGCACCTGGCCCGCGATGGCGCGCTGTTCCTCATGGGCGCGCAACCCGAGGAGCGCTTTGGCGTGTCCGACGCTGAGTCGACCCTGCACGAGATGCCCCTGCACTTCGGCATCGAGATCGAGCAAACGCATGGTGTTGGCCACGGCAGCGCGGCTTTTGCCGACTTTTTTCGCGATATCTTCCTGCTTGAGTTTGAATTCGTTGGCGAGACGCGCGTAGGCCTGCGCTTCCTCGATGGGATTGAGATCGGAGCGCTGGAGATTTTCCACCAGCGCGAGCTCGAGAACTTCGAGGTCGGTCGCTTCGCGGACGATGACCGGAACCTCTTTGAGCCCGGCCTGACCGGCCGCGCGCCAACGACGTTCGCCGGCGATGAGTTCGAGAAGCCCGTTGACCTGCCGCACGATGAGCGGCTGGATGATGCCGTTTTCACGGACGGAATCGACGAGTTCGCCCAGGAGCTCGGGAGCAAAATTCGAGCGGGGTTGCAGCGGACTGGGAACAACGCGCGTGAGCGCGACGCTTTGCACGCGCTCGCCCGCCGCCTCGGCGGCGGCCACGGCAGCAGCGGCGGCTTTGGAGGGCGAGATCAGGGCGCCGAGCCCGCGTCCGAGAGATGGTTTGGCCATGAGGCGGGAATCCTACGCGAGCGGAGCGGGTGTTGGAAAGTTCGCCCTCGGCCCAGGCGGATAGCAACCGGCGCAGACTCAAACGATTCGATCAGCCGGGCGGGGAACTGCGGGATGGTTGGCGGGCGCGTAGCAATTTTGGGCGACCGGATTCCCGGAGCACGAAGGTGCCGCCAGAGCGGGCTCAGTTGCCGTAGATCGATCCGCCGCCCGTGGTGCCACCGCCGGAACCACCGCCGAAGCCGCCGGGCAGAGCGGGAGGCACTCCTCCACCACTGGTGCCACCTCCGCCGTCGGGGGTCTGTGTCGCGCCCGGTGGCGTGATGGGCGCGCCGGCAACAGCATTATTGACCGCTTGGGTGATCAAGGCCGCCATGGCCGGATTGGCCTGGATGGCGCCTTGGGCAATTTGCTCGGCAACTTCCGGCAAAGTGACGATGCCGTCATCGGGGTCGATGACCTGCTTGTTGTCGCCAGCGCCCGTGTTCGGGAAGCGGCCGGTTTTCTGCACGTTCTCCATCGCCGCTTGGACTATCTCGACGGCGTCGTCGGGATTTTCTTTCACCGCGGCGAAGACGGCCTCGCGGATTTGCTCGGGCGACGCGTTGTTCCAGTCCACTCCCGGCGGAAATTTGATCTCCGGGGCCGCGAAGGTCACGGCAGCCGAAACGACCAAAGCAAGAGCTGCGCAGAAGACGACACGAGATGAGGTCGATCGGGGGGTCATGGCCTTCTTAAATTCGTGCCGATCCATCGGGATTTCAAGTGATTTGTGCCCATTTCGGTGGCCAGCCGGAGATCTTGCTTTTAGGTTTTCCCCGTGGAAATGGCGCCAAGCAAAGTTATCGCGCGCCTGGCGCTATGGGACGACCCGGTCCCGCGGGATGGACCGGAACAGATGGCCTGCGACGAGGTCTTGGTGAGCTTGGCCGAGACCCCGATCCTCCGGGTTTTCCGCTGGCGGTCTCCTTGGGTCAGCGCGGGTTTTTTCACGGCAATGAACGATGCCGCGCGGGCCCGGCCGGACCTCCCCGCCTGCCGCCGATGGACAGGCGGTGGAATCGTGGTGCATGACGGGGATTTCACTTTTTCTCTGATATTGCCGCGCGGCGAACGGCTGGCCGCCGAGCGGCCCGGCGAAAGCTACCGCTTGATCCATGCGGCCTTGGCGGAGGCGCTCCGCGAGCAGTGTTATGCGGCAGTGTTGTCGGACAAGGCAGCGGGCAACTCCGGGGAGTGCTTTGTCGGCGCGGTGGAGCACGATGTGGTGCTGGACGGCCGAAAGGTGGCCGGCGGTGCCCAGCGGCGCACCCGGCGCGCATTGCTGCACCAGGGGTCGGTGCAGGGGGCGGCGAAACTGTCCCGCGCCTTCGGTCCGGTTTTCGCCGGGGCGCTGGCCGCCTCTGTCGGAGATTGGCGTAGCCCGACCGGGTTGGAGGAGCGGGTCGCGACCCTGACAGTGGAGAAATACGCAAACCCCGCCTTCCTGCGGGGTGGTCGCGGGTCTATGGTCTTTACAGGAGCCGCCACCTCGTAAATGATCCGCGGCCCTTTTTCGGGGACCGCCGATGAAAAAAACCACAACAAAAAAGACCGCCGCATCCGCGAAAAAAGCCGCAGCCAAGAAAACGGCCAAGACCTCGCCGAAACGCACCGCGGTTACCGGGGATGTGCACAAATTCGAAGCCGCGCGCCCGGGCGGCAAACGCCGCGCCGCGGCACCGGCCAAAACGCGCGCGCGCAAAAATGGCGCCGACATCGACAATCTGGGCGATCTGCCCCGCAGCTACGGCGACGACCGCATCTTCGTTGTCGCGCAGGAGCCGCACTGGCTTTTTTGCTACTGGGACTACACGCTGGCCGACGGCGCGACGGGCGCTGTTTTTCTCCGTCACGGACGCGACGGACGGGATCCCGAGGGCGAAGTGGAAGTCCCGCGCGAGACCAACAGCTGGTATTTGTCCGTTCGTGACGCGGACGCCGACTACGTGGTGGAACTGGGTTGCTACGCGCGCGGCAAATGGAAAACTTTGACCCGTTCCGCCGCCGTCCTCACTCCGAGCGACACGCTGTCCGGTCTCGGCGAACCGCTCTTCGCGAACATGCCCTTTCATGTCACGTTCCAGGAACTCGTGGAAAAATTGCGCGGTGAAATGCGCGCGGGCGAAAGCCTGGCCGAAGCCCTGGGCCGCCTGCAAAAGCGCGGCGACATGCCGTCCACGCGACTGTCCTCCGCGCAGCGCATCGCCCTCGACACGCTTCTGCAGACGAATCTGGGCTCGCTAACCTCGGGCGACCTCGGACGCTTCCTCTCCTCGCCGGGCGCGAGCCTGTTCTCCGGCGGATTTACCCCCGGTTCGTGGGGCGGGGCAGCTTCCTGGGCCGAGGCGCCCGGCGGTTTTTCCAGCGGCTTTCTCGCCCTCATGGGCCTGGTCGGTGCTTCGTGGAGCAGCGCCTCTTGGTCCGGCGCGGTGAGCAGTTGGTCCGCGGCCGCGCAATCGAGTTGGGGAGCGGAGAGCAGCTGGTTGTCGAGCTGGAGCTCGGCGCCACGCGGCTTCTTCATGCACGTCAACGCCGAGGTCATTTTCTACGGCGGCACGCACCCCGACGCCAAAGTCACCGTCGACGGAAAACGGATCGCCCTGCGCCCGGACGGCAGTTTCCGCTACCACTTTGTTCTGCCCGACGGCGAATTCGAGATTCCCATCGTGGCCACGTCGCCAGACGGCTTGGAAACGCGCCGTGCCGTGCTGAAATTCGAACGCGCCACCGCGAGGCGGGGCGACGTCGGAGCGACCGCGCAGCCGCCGCTCGCCGCGCCGATGGGCCGCAAAAATTAGCAAGTTTCGCTCCCCTCGGCGGGCTCGCGGAATTAGCTTCGGCTCGTGCCCGAAGCGGATGACCTGCTGGCCCTAGCGTTCCTCGATTATCTCGCGGACGAGCGCAACGCCTCCCCCCGCACGGTCGAGAACTACCGTCGCGCCCTCGCCGCCGCCGCGGCGGCACTCGGCCCGAAAAACTGGCGCGAGGCCGGCCCCGACGATTTTCGCGGTTATCTTTTTGCCTTGATGAAGCGGGACAGGGCGCGCGCGACCATCCGTTTGGAATTCGCCGCGCTGCGCAGCTTCTACCGTTTCCTTTGCGAGCGGAAAGGATTGGCGAGCAATCCCCTCCACGCGGTCTCCCTGCCGAAGGCGGAGAAACGGCTGCCGGTTTTTCTCACCGCTTCGCAGATCGAGTCATTGCTGCGCGCACCGCGCGAGGCCAAACCGGAAAAGCAGGCACCCGCGTGGATGCCGTTGCGCGACGCCGCGATTCTCGAACTTTTTTACTCGAGCGGACTGCGTCTGGCCGAGCTCGCCGCGCTCGATGTGCGGGACATCGACCCCCACAACGAAGCCGTCCGCGTCCTGGGCAAAGGCTCGAAGGAACGCATCGTGCCGGTCGGCGAACCGGCCCTCGAAGCCATCCAACAATACCGCCACGCCGCCAAGGTGCAGTCCGGACCTCTCTTCATCAGCAAACTGCGCAAGCGCCTCGGCGGTTCGTCCATCTGGACTTTGGTCAAAAAATACCTGCGCGCCGCGGAGATTCCCGTGCCGGCCAGCCCGCACAAGCTACGCCACAGCTTCGCCACGCATCTCCTCGACGCCGGAGCCGACCTGCGCAGCGTGCAGAGCCTGCTCGGACACGCCAGCCTTTCGACCACGCAAATTTACACGCACGTGACGACGGAACGGCTGAAGAAGGCCTACGACAGGGCCCATCCGCGGGCTTGAATCAATTCACCACGCGCACGGGCGTCCCCTGCGAAACATTGGCGAAGAAAATTTCCGCCATGCGCTCCGGCATACGGATGCATCCGTGCGACGCGGGGAATCCCGGGAGGAAACCGGCATGCATACCCACGCCGGTCGGCGTGATGCGCATGAAGTAAGGCATGGGCGCGCCGCGGAAGGAAGCCCCCGCGGGCTTGGGGTCGCTCTTCACCCCGACATTGGCCACCACGACGTTTCCGGTGCCGTCGACATAGTCGCCGTAAAGATTGGAAACGTGATCTTTGTTTTTTTGGATGATGGTGAAGGCGCCGGTCGGCGTGGAGTAGCCTTCGCGTCCGGAAGAGATGAGCGAAACACCGACGAGCCGGCCGTCTTTGTAGAAGCGCGCCTGTTGCTCGCGCAAATCGATGGTGATGGAGGGACTGCCCGACACCCCGTCGCCGTCCCAGTAGGAGACCGTGTCGACGATACCGCCCGACTTCTTCTGCACGATTTGCCCGTCGCCGAGCAAATACTGCGTGGTCGAACTGGTCAGGCGCCGGTCATGGCTGGCGCAGCCGACCAACGACGCCGCAACGAAGGCGATCAGCGATAACCGGATGAAGTTCATGGACGAGCGAGGGAATAAATCCGCGCCGGTGCCGCGCGTCAAACCGAAATGCGGGATCTACTGCGGCCGCAACTGGCTGTTCGCCGCGATCTCGGCAAACCCGGTCAGGCCGGCCTCGATACGGTAGATCCCGCCGCCCTTCATGTCGCGGGTGGGAACGACGGCCTCGTATTCGACGCGCTCCCGCGGGTTGATCATGACCGAAGCGGCCACAGGCTCGAAGGCCCGGTCTTCGGACCAGAGAAAAATGCGCTTCCCGTCGGGCGCGATCACGCTCAGATCGAACCGTTGCGTCGTGGCAAAATCGAGGCGCTCCGCGCGCTTGGAGACGTTTTTCACGGTGAAAAAGATGCGCACCTCGCGGCGCTCGGAGAGCGGAAACTCGGCCGGGTCGCTGCGCAGCTCGGCCTGAAGGGCCGGACCCCTGCCCTGCAACGAATCCGGCACCACGGGATCGACCAGATCGGCGAAACGGTTGCCCCAAGAATCCTCCCCGCCGTCGCGCGGGGCGGCGCAGGCGGCAAGCAAAAGAGCGGCAGGGATGAGGGCGCGGACCAAAGTCATTCCGGCTATCTAAGCCGTTTGGCCGCACGGTTGCAATTCCCGCGCGGGGCTCTTTACTTCTTGCCGTATGAAATTTCCCCGCTTCGCCTTCGCCGCGGCCGCCTTGCTTTGCGTGGCCGGCGCCAAAAAGCCCGTTCTCGATGTCCGCATCCACGCCGAAGGCACGGAAGCCGAGGCCCCCACCTTCGCCATTCCCGCCACTCTGCTCAGCGGAAAGCCGGCCTTTCTTCAGCGCATGCCGCTCGTCTCGCAAAGCGAAATCGAGGCGATCTATCCCTTCGCCGCGGCGGACGGCAGCCAGGGCGTCTACCTCAAGCTCGGCGCGCACGGATCTCGCCTGCTCCAGCAGCACACCATGTCGCAGCAGGGCAAACTTCTCGTCGTCATGCTCAACGGCCGCATGGTCAGCAATCTGCTCGTCGATCGCCCGATCAACGACGGCATCGTGTCGATCCCGCGCGGATTGTCCCAGGAAGACATCGCACTTCTTGCGACCGCATTTCCGGTCATAGGCCAGGAGAACGCGAAAAAGAAACGCTGATGCGCGCCGTGCTTTGCCTGCTTGTCGCCGCGGGTCCGGCTTGGGCGTTCCGTCCGGCGCTTCCCACCGACAACGACGCGATTTTCCGCGGAAGGCCGGAAAAGTTCTACATGTTCACCGACCGCGACTTCGAGGGCCGCAAAAGTTTTCCCTGGCAAGGGGGCACCTACGGATTCAGCCGCAATCCCGAACGCATCGGCGGCGAGATCCTCGAAACGAAATTCCACGAGGGCATCGACATCTCCCCCCTGCGCCGCGATGCCTCGGGCGAACCGCTCGACGACGTGCGCGCCATCGAGAGCGGACGCGTCGTCCATGTCAGCCGCGCGGAGCGCGATTCCAATTACGGAAACTACGCCGTCGTGCGCCACGATGTGGAGGGTGCACCGGTTTACACCATTTACGCGCATCTGGCTTCGGTCGACGCGAAGCCCGGACAAAACGTGGCCAAAGGCGCCCGCCTCGGCCGTCTCGGCTACACCGGGGCCGGCATCGACAAGCGCCGCGCGCATCTGCACCTGGAGATCGCTGTTTTGTGGCACGACCAATTCGAAACCTGGCACGCCGCCAACTTCCCCACACCGAACAAGCACGGGATTTACAACGGGATCAACATGATGGGGCTCGACGCGGCCGGCTACTATCTCGCGCAGCGCGAAAATCCGGCCCTCACTCTCCCGCAATTCGTCCGCGGACAAAAACCCTTCTTCCGCGTGCAAATCCCCGACTCCGCGCACTTCCAGTTGCCCGGGCGCTATCCGTGGCTCGTCGACGGCGGCGCGACGGATGCGCGATCATGGATCGTCTCGTTCACCGCGGCGGGATTCCCGGTCTCCATCAAGCCGTCGGACGAAAGCATCGCCGCGCCGCGCGTTGTCTGGGCGGCACCGTCCGCCTTTGCCTACGAGAAAGTGACCCGCTCGCTCCTCGCGGGTCGCACGGGCAAACCTCGCCTCGGCGAAAGCGGGGACAAGCTGCTTTCGCTCCTCAGTTGGGATCCGGCCTCCGCATCCCCAGCCGGGACCGGTTCGTAACGCGGCTTGTCAGAGGCACGACGAAAATCTAGTCTCTGGGTTTCCGATGAGCGACCGCAGTCCCTACGCCTACGATTCCAAGGTCGAAGGCAACATCATCTTCACCCAGCTCGACACGGCCATCAATTGGATGCGGAGCAACTCCCTCTGGCCGATGCCCATGGGCTTGGCCTGCTGCGCCATCGAACTCATGGCGGCCGGTGCCGCGCGGTTCGACATCGCCCGGTTCGGCGCCGAGGTCATGCGGTTCTCCCCGCGCCAGTCGGACGTCATGATCGTGGCCGGCACGGTGACCTACAAGATGGCCCTCGCCGTGAAGCGGATCTACGAGCAGATGGCCGATCCGAAATGGGTCATCGCCATGGGCGCCTGCGCTTCCTCCGGCGGCATGTATCGGAGCTACGCGGTGCTGCAAGGCATCGACCATCTCATTCCCGTCGACGTCTATGTTTCCGGCTGCCCGCCCCGCCCCGAGGCCCTGCTCGACGGCCTCATGCGCCTGCAAAAGAAAATCATGGGCGAGTCGTCTTTCCTCGAGCAGAAAAAGGAATTGCTCGCTTCGATCTGAGGATGACACACGCGCAGATCAGCGACGCGATCAACTCGCGCTTCGGCCACGCGGTCAGGGACCGCGCCGAATTCCGCGGCGAACTGACGCTTGTCCTCGCGCCCGAAGCGCTGCACCAAGTCTGCGAGTTCTGCCGCGACGAACTTGCCTTCGATCTGCTCCTCGACATTTCGAGCATCGACCACTTCGAGCAGGAGCCGCGCTACGAACTCGTCCACGAACTCTACTCGCTCTCGCACCATCTCCACCTGCGCCTGAAATCCGCCGCCGTCGGCGACGACGAGCCCTCGGCGCGTTCCGTCTGCGACATCTGGCCGACGGCCAATTGGCACGAGCGCGAGATCTGGGACATGATGGGCATACGCTTCCCCGGCCATCCCGACCTGCGCCGCATCATCATGTGGGAAGGCTACCCCTACCACCCGCTGCGCAAAGATTTTCCCCTGGAAGGCAAATTCAGCGACGTGCCCGACGTCGCCTTCACCGAACCGGCCCCGCTGGCCGGCGGGCCTTTCGTCACCGCCCCCGTCGAAGGAACGACCGAAGTCCGCGAGCCGCGCGCCCGCCGCGCCGGCGATCTTCCGCCCGACCAGACCTTCATCGCGGAACCTTGATCTCCCGGCCGGAACAGCTCGCCGAATTCGTCGCGCACCTTGCCCCCCACGCGGTTATCGGACTCGATACCGAGGCCGACAGCCTGCACAGCTACCGCGAGAAAATCTGTTTGGTGCAGGTCTCGTCGCCGGACGGCGGCTGGCTGGTCGATCCGCTGGCCGGGATCGACCTCTCCGAGTTCTACGCCTCGCTTTCTCGCCATCGCATCGTCATCCATGGCGCGGATTACGACCTGCGCTTGCTCGGACGCCATGGATCCTTCGACGCGCGGGATATTTTCGACACGTCGATCGCCGCGCGTTTTGCCGGGCTCGAACAGATCGGTTACGCCGCGCTGGTCGAAAAATTTTTCGGCGTGCAGCTGTGCAAGGCCTCGCAGCGCGCCGACTGGGGACGGCGACCCCTCCCGCCGAAAATGGAGGAATACGCCCTCAACGACGTTCGTTACCTTCTTCCGCTCGCCGAAATTCTCGAAAACCGCCTGCGCGAACTCGGCCGCTGGGAATGGTATCTGCAATCGCGCGACGCCATGGTGCAGAGCGCGCGCGAACCTCGCGAGCGCGACATGGAAAACGCCTGGCGCATCAGCGGCAGCAGCAAACTCACGCCGCGCGAAGCCTCCGTCCTGCGCGCTCTCTGGCATTGGCGCGAATCGGAAGCCAGCGCGTGGGATCGTCCGACCTTCCACGTCATTTCCAACGACCGCATGATCGACGCGGCCCGCGCCGCTGCCGCCGGGCGCAGTCTCGAGGTTCATCGCATGCCCTCCGCGCGCTACGGGCGCATGAAAGAAGCCCTGCGCGCCGCCCTCGAACTGCCGGAAAGCGAATGGCCCGTCTATGAACCCGAACGCAAACCGCGGCCGAACGGCGCCGCCTGCCGCCTCTTCGAGCAACTGCGCGAAAGGCGCGACAAAATCGCGGGTGAACTGGCCATCGACCCCGCGCTCATCGCCTCGCGGTTGACCCTCATGTCCGCCGCGCAGAAGAACGGCGCCCGCCTCCTCCCCTGGCAACGCGACCTGCTCCAGCTTGATTCCATGTAGCGGCGCCGTCCCCGGCGTCGATCGATCGGATCCATGACCCCAACCGCCATCGAAACCATCCGGCGCGCGCTCGCCGAGGACATCGGCGAAGGCGACATCACTTCGGAAGCTTTCATTCCGGACGGCCACCGCTCCAACGCGCAGATCATCGCCAAAGAGGACCTCGTCCTTGCCGGCACGGAAGCCGCGGTGGAGGTGTTCCGCCTTGTCGATCCGGACATCACCGTCGCGCTGCACAAATCCGACGGGGCTCATCTCGCCGCCGGCGATGTGGTTCTCAGCGCGGGCGGGCCGACCCGCGCGCTCCTTGCCGCGGAACGGACCGCGCTGAATTTCCTGCAGCAACTTTCCGGCATCGCCACGCTGACGCGGGAATTCGTCGACGCGGTCGAGGGAACCAAAGCCGTCATTCTCGACACGCGCAAGACCACTCCCGGGCTGCGCGAATTCGAGCGCGCCGCCGTGGTGGCCGGCGGCGGGGCCAACCATCGCTTCGGGCTCTTCGACCAGATTCTGGCCAAGGACAACCATCTTGCCGTGACCGGCGATGCCGCGGGATTGCAGACCGCGATCGACCGGGCCAAAGCCAAGAAGCCCGATGTCGCGGTGGAGATCGAGGCGGACACCCTCGATCAGGTGCGCATGCTCTGCGGACTGCGCGACGTGAACATCATCCTCCTCGACAACATGACCCCGGAACAACTGCGCGAAGCCGTGGGTATCCGCGGTGCCAAGAAAATCCTCCTCGAAGCCAGCGGCGGCGTGAATTTGAAAACGGTCCGCGCCATCGCCGAAACCGGAGTCGACTGCATCTCCGTCGGCGCACTGACCCACTCCGCACGCGCCGTCGATTTCTCGATGGAGATTTCATAACGCCGCCAAGGTGGATCGCGCCGTCCCGGCGCGATACCTCTTGCGCCCAATCGCGACGGGACATCGCGATCCACCACGCAATCAGAGTCTGACACCAAACCAGAAAAGGATCTGGACTATCGAACAAGGTTTTCAGGGTAGGGACACGCGGCTCGCGTGTCCGTTGGAAAGAGGGCGGACGAGCGAGCCGCTCGTCCCTACCTCAGGCAACACAGCCTAAAATCCTTTGGGACTTGGTCTGAACCCCTTTGAGGTCCGCTTTTACTTCTTCCCCAAGCGCTCCTTGATCTCACGGGCGAGGCGCCCACCCACCCCCGGCACGCGGGCGATATCCCCGACTTCCGCTTTGCGGAGCCTTTCCACCGAGCCGAATTCCCTGAGCAGTGCCTGCTTGCGCGATTTGTTCACGCCATCGATATCATCGAGAATGCTTTCCGACACGCGGCGCTTCATGAGCAGTTGATGGTATCCGTTGGCCACCCGGTGAGCTTCGTCGCGGATGCGTTGCAGCAGTTTCAGCGCTCCGTCTTCGTGGGGCAAACGCAGCGGCTGCGGATCGTTCGGGAAATAAATTTCCTCCCGCTCTTTGGCCAAGCCGATGATGGGTTGCCCGCGCAGTCCGAGCCGGCGCAATTCACCCACCGCGCTGGAGAGTTGTCCGCGTCCGCCGTCGACGATGATCAGATCGGGAATACGCACCGCTCCCGGCACATCGAGCCGCGCCACGGCTTCGCCCGCTTCCTCCTGCGAGAATTCGGCGGCATCGGGGTGCGCCTCGCGTGCGGCGGAGAGCAACCGCGCGTAGCGCCGCCGCACCACCTCGGCCATGCTGGCAAAATCGTCCTGACCCTTCACCGTTTTGATGCGGTAACGGCGGTAGTTGGACCGATCCGGCAGCCCGCCTTTGAACCGCACCATCGAGGCCACGATGTGCGTGCTGGTGATGTTGGAAATGTCGAAGCACTCCATCAGCGTGGGCGGACGCGGCAAGCCGAGCGCCTCGCCCAACGCGGCCAAGTCCCCTACCGGATCGACCGCTCGCGGAAGTGAATCGCCGCGCAAAAACCTCCGCGATCGCGCCGAGGTGCGCTTCAACGCCGTGATGAAATCGCGCAACGCCGCCGCCTTTTCGAAATCCTGCCGCGCGGCCGCAGCCTGCATCTCCTGCTCCAACTCGGCCGGGATTTCCTTGCCGCGACCTTCGAGAAATTCGCAGGCCTGCAAAACCCGCGCGCGGTAATCCGCCTCGCTGATCTTGCCCACGCAGGGCGCCGAGCAGTTCTTGATGATATCGTCGTGGCAGTGACGGTAATCTTTTTCCGCGGGAACGCGCGGACGGCAGGAACGCAGGCCGAATTTCTTTTTCAGCACCTCCAGCGTGGCGCGCAGCGCACCGGAGTGCGCGTAGGGCCCGTAGTAGCGCGCGCCGTCGTTCTTTTTCAGCCGCACCAACGTGAACTTCGGGAACGGATCGTCCAGATTGACCTTCAGTTGCAGGAAATTTTTGTCGTCGCGGAACGAAATGTTGTATTTCGGCCGGTAATCCTTGATCAGCCGCCCTTCGAGCAACACCGCCTCGGCGTCCGAGCGGACGACATGGATGGAGAAATCCCAGACCGAATCGAGCAGGGCGCGCGTTTTCAGGTCGGCCAGGCGCGAACGCGCCGGCGTGAAGTATTGCGCCAACCGCTTGCGCAGGTCCCTCGCCTTGCCCACATAGATGACGCGGTTGAGCCGGTCCCGCATGAGATAAACCCCGGGCTTGTGCGGCACCTCGTGCAAGCGCGCGCGCAGATCCGGTCTTTCTTTGGCCGTGGGCATTCCTGTGCGAATATACTCCCGGAGCGGCGCCCCGCCATCCTTGCATGACCGCGCCGTATGGATAATCTGCTGCCAGTGAAATTCCGCCCGCTCATCGTGCTTTTCGCCATCGCGCAGACCGCCGCGGCCCAGTCCGCCGACGCGGTGGCAACCAGACCGGACGCCAGCCTGTGGGAGGTGATTGTCTCCGGTGGTCCGGTCATGATTCCGCTCGGCATTCTCTCGGTCATCGCCGTGATGCTCGTGCTGGTTTACCTCTTCACCCTCCGGCGCGGCGCGGTCGTGACCAAGCGTTACATGACCGCGGCCGACGCGCTGCTCCGCAAACGCGATTACCTCGGGCTTCTCGCCATCTCGAACCGCCACCGCGAGGCGGTGGCGCAGATCATGCAGCGCACGCTCGATTTCATCACGCAGCACCCGCAAGCCACGTTCGCCGAGGCGCGCGAAATCGCCGAAACGGAGGGAACACGCCAAGCCGCCGTGCTCAACCAGCGCATCGCCTACCTTGCAGACATCGGGACGATCGCGCCCATGCTCGGGCTTTTCGGGACGGTGCTCGGCATGATCAAGTCGTTCAGCGTGGTGGCCAGCGACATTGTCTCCTCGCGTCCCATGATGCTGGCCGAAGGCGTTTCCGAAGCGCTCGTCACGACCGCCGCGGGGTTGGTCATCGGCATCCCCTGCATGGCGGCTTACGCTTTTTTCCGCGGTCGCGTCCAGGCGCTTATCGCCGAACTCGAGGCGGCCTCGACCCAGCTCGTCGCCCTGCTCTCCGTCGGCTTCGCCAAAAAATGAGCGCCATCCGTGTTTTTGTTTTCCTCGCCTGCTCCCTGCTTGGCGGCTGCACGATCGACGGACAGCCCATGATCCAGCCGGTCACCGCGCAAAATCCTCCGGCCGAAGTGCATATGTCGGCCCCCGCCATCGCCGCGGAACAGGGACCGATGTCATTTTGAGTGCCAAGGTTGAAGGCAGAGTTTATAAAAGAACCGTGAACTTCCCCCGCTTTGCTCTGCTGGCCTGCCTCGGCCTCGCCGCTTGCGCCACTCCGGAAAACCGCCGCGAGCTGACCGGACCGTATTACCCCTACAAACCGATTCCCTACACCAAGCCCGAGCCCGACAATCCACCGACCTCTCCGAGCGAGACGACTGTTTGGTATGGACCGGACACGAGGGAGAAAATCACCGGTCGCTGGGGCATGGGCGGGCACCGTCCCGACCTCAATTATCCGCAGACACCTCCCGGCATCGAACAGCGGGTGATCAGCCGCAACAATTGGAAGGGGTTGCGCGCGCAAAAGATCGCCGACCGCGAGTTGGGCATCAACTGACCGACCGCAGGAAATCCGCCGCCGCGCGGAGCGCGCGCCCGCGATGGCTCAGCGCGTGTTTCTCCTCCGGGCCCATCTCGGCGAACGTGCGCGTTTCTCCTTCGGGGACAAAAAGCGGATCGTAACCGAACCCGCCCTGTCCGCTCTCCTCGCCGGCGATCGAGCCCTCGACCGCGCCCGAAAAGGTCCGGACAAACGCACCACTTTTGGCCAAGGCCAGCACGCAGCGGAACCGCCCCGCGCGATTTTTTTCGCCGCGCAGTTTTTCGCCCAGTAAGGCGCGATTTTCTTCCATCGTCGCCGCATCACCCGCAAACCGCGCGGATCGGACGCCCGGCGCGCCGCCCAGCGCATCGACCTCCAGACCGGAATCGTCGGCCAGCACCCACCCGTCGTAGTGCGGCGCGGCGGCGAGGGCCTTGAGTTTGGCGTTCTCTTCGAACGTTTCACCGGTTTCCTCGATTTCCGGTAAATCCGGCAGCACGGAAAGGTCCTCGACGATCCAATCCGCCCCGAGAATTTCCCGCACCTCGCGCGTTTTGTGCGCGTTGCGCGTGGCCAGGAGCAGGCGTTGCTTTGACACCTCCGTCATTCCCGGCAAAATGCGCGGTTCCGCATCCTCATGTCGAGCCAACGCAAACAATATCCTTTCCCCGACTTCGAGCCGAAGTGGCAGCGGCACTGGGCCGACACGCAGGCTTACCGCACGCCCAATCCGGGGGAAGCCGGGTTCGACGCGGCCAAACCGAAATACTACGTCCTCGACATGTTCCCCTACCCGAGCGGCGAAGGACTGCACGTGGGGCACCCCGAGGGATACACCGCGACGGACATCCTCGCGCGCTGGCACCGCATGCGCGGATTCAACGTTTTGCACCCCATGGGCTGGGATGCCTTCGGCCTGCCCGCGGAACAATACGCGGTCAAAACCGGACAACATCCCGCGGTGACCACGGCGAAAAACGTCCAGCGCTTCAAGCAGCAACTCGACCGCATCGGCTTCAGCTACGACTGGTCGCGCGAAGTCAACACGACCGACCCGGACTACGTCCGCTGGACCCAGTGGATTTTCCTGCAGATCTACAATTCGTGGTTCAACCCGGAGACCAACCGCGCCGAACCCATCTCCACCTACCAAGGCAACGATCCGGATAGCGTCCGCCTCGCTTACGTGGCCGAAATGCCGGTCAACTGGTGTCCGGAACTCGGCACCGTGCTGGCCAATGAGGAAGTGGTCGACGGCAAGAGCGAGGTGGGCGGCTTTCCCGTCGAACGCCGCCCCATGCGCCAGTGGATGCTGCGCATCACCGCCTTCGCCGAGCGACTTCTCGACGGACTCGACAACCTCAATTGGCCTGAGTCGATCAAGCTGCTGCAGAAAAATTGGATCGGACGCTCCGAGGGCGCGTTTGTCGACTTTGCCCTCGAGGGCAGCGGGGAAAAATTCACCGTTTATACCACGCGGCCCGACACGCTCTTCGGCGCGACCTACATGGTCCTCGCGCCGGAGCACGCGCTTGTCGCGCAAATCACCACGCCGGAGCAAAAAGACGCGGTCGAGGCATACGTCAAATCCGTCGCCTCGAAATCCGAGCGCGATCGTCAGGATGCCTCGAAGGAAAAGACCGGCGCCTTCACCGGCGCTTACGCGATCAATCCGGTCAACAACGCGCGCATTCCGGTCTGGATCGCGGATTACGTCCTCACCGGCTACGGAACGGGAGCGATCATGGCCGTGCCCGCGCACGATGACCGCGACCACGCTTTCGCCAAGAAATTCGATCTACCGATCATCGAAGTGGT
>JAFMJK010000104.1 GCA_017853515.1 Chthoniobacterales bacterium
CACCGGCGAGCGCATCACCAAGGCGGAGGGGTGGCGCCGCGAGCTGAAGCGCCAGGAGCGCGCCGAGCGCGGCAGTGACGGTTGCATTTACATTTTCGAACTCAATACCAAAACGGACATTGACGGCAGTGTCCTCTGGAACACCGCGCGCTACGTCAACCATTCATGCGATCCCAACTGCGAGTCGCAGATCACACGCGGGCGGGTTTGGATTGTGGCGCTGCGCAAGATCAAGGCGGGCGAGGAACTGACCTACGACTACTACTACGACTACGATCACTACCACGAGCATCCGTGCCGTTGCGGCGCGGAGGACTGCGCGGGATTCATCGTCAAAGCGCCGCAGCGCTGGCGCGTCCGTCACGCGCGCAAAAAGGGAAAACTGCGCCGGAAAAAAACGGCGAATCCTCAGGGTCCCTTGTCCAAAGCGGCCTGAACCGCCTGCTCCAACCTTGAGCGAGGGCTGGCATCGGCCAGCTTTCCCTCGCGGTCCAAGAGCCACATGGTCGGGACCGACTGGATGTTGAAGCGCTTGGCCAATTCGTTGTCCCAGCCCTTGCCGTCGAAAAACTGGGGCCAGGTCATTTTGTTCTCCGCGGTGAATTTCTCCAGGGCGGCTTTGTCCTGATCGAGCGAGATGCCGACGATCTCGAAGCCCTGGTCTTTGAATTTTTCATAAGCTTCGACCACGCCGGGGACCTCCTCCACGCAGGGCGGACACCACGTGGCCCAGAAGTCCACGAGCACCACTTTGCCGCGCAATTCGGCAAGGTCCACTTTGCGTCCGTCGACCGCGGTGAAAGACAGCTCGAGCGGTTTGGTGCGCATCTCCATCATGGCAAGGCCGCTCTTGGCCGCGTCGGCGATTTCCTTGTCCTCGTCCTTGGCTGTTTCCTCGTAGAGGGCCCGCGCGCGTTCCGGGTCGAAGGTCTCCATGGCTTGCGCCTCGGTGAGTTTCAGCGCCGGCGCGCGGTTGTCTTCGGGGTGGGTCTTGAGGAATTTGGCGATCGCGCCGCTCAGCGCGCGTGCGGAGTCCTCGGTTCTTTCCTTGTCGAATTTGGCCGAGGCAATTTGCAAAAGCACCAGGCCGGCATCGGCGCGGATGTTCTCCGGAGCGTCTTTGTCGTCGGCGATGGAGTGCAGTTCCTCGGCCTGTGCTTCCAGATCCGGTTCGCGGTCTTCAAGCATGTCGAGCGAGTTGTCCACTTGCATGACGGCCATGCGCGCCTCCCACCGGTAGGAACTTTGGGGAAATTTCCCGAGAAACTCTTTGAAATGTCCGCTCTGCGCGCGCAACCGTTCGGCCAGAAGTTTTTTTCCCGCGGCATCGTCTTCGGGAAGTCCGTCGGTCAGGGCGGCCGCTTCGTCCTGCAACTTTTCCCAAGCGGCGCCGTCGTCCTGCCCCAGAGCATGCGATGCGGCCAGAGCGGCGGCGAGCATGAGAGGGAGGATCTTCATGGGGCGTGATTCTGGGTCTTTGGTCAGCCCGAGGCAAGCAAGCGGGGCGCGAGGTGTTTTCCGGCTGCCGCGAAAACGGTCGGCGTCTCCAGTTGCGAAAGGTCGTTGCCCGGTGCGCGCAGCACCAGAACGGAACCATGCGGCGGGGCCCAGACCGCCGGGTCGGTCGGACCGAACAAAAGCAGTGACGGAACCCCGAGCACGGCGGCGAGGTGGCTGATCCCGGTGTCGTGTCCGAGGTAACCGCCGACCGCACCCAGGTTCCGCGCCAAGGCGGGAAGAGGAAGGTTCTCCCAAAATTCGACACGATCGTTCCCGCGCAAGCCGGCCAGCGATTCGAGTTCGGCTTGATCCGCTTCGCCGCCGATGATCGCCAGTCGGACTTGCGGATAGGCGCCGAGCATCTTCCCGGCCAGCTCGTGCCAATTTGCCGCGGTCCAATTTTTCGTCCGGCTTCCCGAGCCCGGGTGCAGGGCGATGACAGTTCTGCGCGCGGCGGTCGCGGGCAGGCTCAGGCGGATATCTTTTTCGGGGCATGCCACAGCCAGTTCCCGCAGGGGCGCCGACAGCTCGTCGATAGCGTGGACTTTTCCCGTCGGCTTGTGCGGTCCCTGCACGATGCGTCGCACGCCCGCCGCCTGCAGGTTGCCGGCGAAAATTCCGTCGGGATCATAGAGGTAGCTCAGCACGAGGTCGAAGGACCCGAAATAATCCCGCAGCGCCGGATCCTGCACGGCGCCCCGTGCGAAGAAACCGGCCATGGGACCGTATTCGATTGATCGACCGGCGTGGACCAAGCCTCCCTCGCGGGCCAGTTCCACAAAGCTCGGGTAGCCGAGCATCTCGAGGTGGGCCGAAGTTTCGCGCAACGCGCGAAGGACGGGCAGCGTGAGCAAGAAGTCACCGAGCGCTCCGCCCCGGATGACAAGGGTTCGTCCGAAGTTTTTCTCCGGCACTCAGTAGCCGCGCATGGCGCCCATCTGGCTGCCGAGCGCGCCGCCGCCCTCCCATTTGGCCGGACGATTCCACGGGATGGTGGTCAGGCCGCGTTGCGAGGCCTCGGAGGGCGGGGGAGTCGTCGCCTCGCAGCCGGGAAGAGCGGCGAGGAGGGTTGCCGAGAGGATGAGAAGAAGGGCTGGGCGGGCCATGGCAGGCTCAGTTGGCTTGCGCTGGATAAATGACCGTGTCGCCCGGCATCACGCTGAATCCGCGAGGGACGGTGCGCACGACGATGTCGGCGATGGAAGTGGAGGGTTCGACCGACGTGACGCGCACCTTGCCGAGCAACTGGCTGCCGCGCTGCACGAGCATTTCGGCGTTGTTCACCACGCCTTGGCGGTCGCCGATGCTGAGCACGACGAAGTTCCAGGCTTGGTTGACGGCCAAAATGGTTCCTTGCAGGCCTTGGCGCATTTGCGATTTTTGACGGGCTTCCTCCTTGCGTCTCAGCTCGGACATCTGCGCTTCAAGGCCAGTGTTGCGATCTTGAGCGGCGGTGAGCAGGGCCTTGGCTTCCTCCAACTCGGTTTGCAGCGCCGTGAGGTCTGCCGCTCCTTCCGTCGGCGGTGGCACGCCGCCAGCCAACTCGTCCTTCAGCTTGGTGTTTTCTGCTTCCAGCGTGGTGATGCGCTCGTCCTTCGCCGTGCTCTCGGCCGCTATGGCGGAGGCCTTCTCATTGGCCGCGGTCAGTTCCCCTTGGGCCTTTTCCAAATTTGCTTTGGCTTCGCCGAGGTCGGCGCTCAGCTTCTCCTTCTCGGAATTCAGGCCTGCTATCTCTGTCTTCTTGCCCTCGATGTCCTTGTTGGCCGCCTCGAGTTGCTGCTGCGTGGTGGCCAACTGGGCGGATTTGTTGTCCAGTTCGGTCCGGGTATCCACCAGCTTGCCGCGATTCAAGAAACCGAGGACAGCGGCGCCCAAAGAGATGGCGATGCAGGCGGCGAGGAGGGCTTTGGTCATGGGAGTGGAATACAAACCCCAGAGGGGAAGGATGATTTAAGCGTCCGGCGGCTTTCAGACAAGCTGTTATTCCCGAGGGCATTATTTTGTGCAGTCTCGGCCCGGACTTGAGCCGCCGCCTTCCTCGGATAAGGTGTCTCTTGCACCGGGGGTCGTGGAGGACCAACTGACGAACCCCGCCAGGGCAGGAATGCAGCAACGGTAGTCTGCTTGCCCCTGCCGCGGCTTCCCGGTGTCTCTTTTCCTCCGTGGAAAAGGGCTTTGCTTGTCTGCGCGGGGCGGGGAGGCTTTGCGCGAAGGTTTCTCAATGCCCGCCTACCTCAAAATCCTCGCCTACCTCGGAGTTGCCATCGCGGCCGGAGCCTTGGTCGCACCGCAGGTTTTCTGGCTCGGTCAATCCCTGGCGGCGTCCGGCAACTCGGACTGGCTGGCGGGATTTCCTTTCCATCGGGTTCTCTCGCGCTGCCTGCAAGTCAGCCTGGTCGTGCTGCTCTGGCCTGCCTTGCGGTGGATCGGGCTGCGCCGTCCCTCGGAACTGGGGCTGCGCCGCAACCCCGTTGCTTGGCGGGATCTGGGTGCGGGCTTCGCTTGCGCGGTTTTTTCCGTGGGTTTGCTCCTCGGCGTGCTGGTTGTCGGCGGGTTTTCCGTTTTCCGCGCCGACCCCAATTTCGCCGCGCTCGCGCGGATCGTCGGGACGGCCGCCGCCGTCTCGGTGCTGGAAGAGGCAGTTTTCCGCGGTGTCATTCTCGGCGTTTGTCTGTGGGGTCTGCGGGCCAATGCGGCGATCCTTGTTTCGACGCTGGTTTTCGTGGTCATGCACTTTGTCAAACCGGCCAAGACGGCGCTCGCGCCCGATCAGGTCACCTGGTTCAGCGGACTGGCGGAGACGTTCAATTTTGCGGCCGGTTTGCCTTCGACCGCTTTGCTTTTCTTCGGCGCGGCAAGTCTCTTCGTCGCCGGGTGGATCTTGGGGCGCGCGACGGTCGACACGGCGTCGCTTTGGCTCGCCATCGGTCTGCACGCCGGGTGGATCTTCGGTGTGCAGACGACGAATCTTTTTTACAAGTCCTCGCTCGCCGAGGCTTCGGCGCATCTTCCGTGGGTCGGGCCGAGCTTGGTCAGTGGTGCGGTGCCTACCGGCCTCTTGCCGCTGGCCGGTTTGGTGCTGGCCGGTTGGTTGGCCCGCCTTTACCTCAGCCATGCTTTCCGTCCGTCCGTCCCGCGCGTTGCTTGAGACCATCGCGGGCCTCGCCTATCCGCGTCATTGCGCTGTCTGCGAGGCTCCGCTTCGCGCGGGGCGTGTTCTTTGCGCGGATTGCCGCCGCTCCCGCACGCGGCTGGAGGGCGCGCGCTGCGCGACATGCAGCCAACCGTTCGGCGGGGCGCTCGAACCCGGATTCCGCTGCATGAATTGCGGCGATCTCCAATTGTCGTTCGATTTTGCCACCTCGGCCTACCGGAGTCGCGGCGCGGTGCGCGAACTCATCCACCACTTCAAATACAACAAGCATCTTCATTTGCGCCACCTCCTCGGGCGGATGTTGCGCGAGGGTTTCGGCGACGCGCGCGTCCGCTCGCTCGGGGTGGATGGCATTGTCCCCGTGCCGCTCCACCCGACGCGCGAGCGCGAGCGCGAGTTCAACCAATCCGCGGTGCTCGCCTCGGTCGCAGCCGAGGGTTTGCGGCTTCCGGTGGAAGACTGTCTCAGAAGGACCCGCTACACCTCGACGCAGACGCATTTCCACCGCGAAGAGCGTTTTGAAAACCTGGCGGGGGCTTTCGCTCTGCGCCGCGGGGTCGATCCGTCCGGGCGGCATCTCGCCTTGGTCGACGATGTTCTGACCACCGGCTCCACGGCCGATGCCTGTGCCCGGGTCCTGAAAGATGCCGGGGCCGCCGCCGTGGTTGTCATTACCGTGGCGCGCGGATAAAAAGAGCCATGGGAATTTTCCAGAAGCCGGCGCTGAAGATCCGTTCGCGCGGCAAGAGCAATGTTCCGGAGGGCCTTTGGACCAAATGCCCGGGCTGCGGGGAGGTGGTGACCAAGGCCGAGTTCGAGCAGAACCTCCAGGTGTGTCCGAAGTGCGAGCACCACCTAACGCTGGGCGCGCGCGAGCGCATCGAGAGCCTTGCCGATCCGGGAACCTTCAAAGAACACGATGCCGGGATGCTGTCGGTCGACTCCCTCAAGTTTCGCGGGGTCGCGACCTACAAGGAGCGCCTCGAGACTTACCGGAAAAAGACCGGGCTCAAGGACGCCGTCATCACCGGCGAATGCAAAATCGACGGACGCGACACGGGCATCGCCGTTATGGATTTCAATTTCATTGCCGCGACGATGGGCTCGGTCGTCGGCGAAAAAATCACCCGCATCATCGAGCACAGCACGAAAAAGAAGCGCCCTGTCATCATCATTTCCGCTTCCGGGGGCGCCCGCATGTATGAGGGCATGCTCAGCCTCATGCAAATGGCCAAGACGAGCGGCGCGCTGGCGCGGCATGCCGAAGCCCGTCTGGCCTACATCTCGGTGCTGACCAATCCGACGACCGCCGGCGTCATGGCCAGCTACGCCTCGCTGGGCGACATCATCATCGCCGAACCCAAATGCATGATCGGCTTCGCCGGCCCGCGCGTCATCCGCGAGACCACGCACCAGGAGCTGCCCAAGGGATTCCAAACCGCCGAGTTCCTGCAGGATCACGGCCTGGTCGACATGATCGTGCCGCGCCGCAGCATGCGCGCCGTGCTCTCGCAGTTGCTCGACTTCTTCGGCCGCGGCAAGTGAGCTATCGCGAGGCGCTCGCGTGGCTTTACGCCGCGCAGACCTTCGGCATCAAGCTGGGGCTCGAGAATACCCGGCGCCTCATGGCCGCGGCGGGCAATCCGCACGAGCGCCTGAAATTCATCCACGTCGCCGGCACCAATGGCAAAGGCAGCGTTTGCGCCATGATCGACGCTGTCTTGCGCGAGGGAGGCATGCGTTGCGGTATTTTCACTTCGCCGCACCTGGTCGAATTCCGCGAGCGTATCCGCGTTGATGGGGCCGAAATTCCCGAAGAGGAAACCGCCGAAGGTGTGACCTTGCTGCGCAACGCCGCTGCCGGATGGGACCACCAACCTACTTTTTTCGAAATCACCGCGGCGTTGGCGGCATGGTGGTTCGACCGTGCCGGCGCGGAAATCGTCGTCTGGGAAACCGGCATGGGCGGACGACTCGATGCGACCAACGTTGTCACCCCGCTCGTCTCGGTCATCACCCCGATCGGTCTCGATCACCAAATGTGGCTCGGTCATTCGATTTCCGACATCGCCGGCGAAAAAGCGGGAATCATCAAGAGAGGTGTGCCCGTCGTCGTCGCTCCGCAAAAAGAAGAGGCCTTGGCTGTCCTCAAAGCCAAAGCAAAAGAACAAGGCTCAGCCTTCATCGAAGTGGCCGCCCCCTGCGATGGGCCAGTCGGTTTGCCCGGTGTCCACCAGAAATGGAACGCCGCGACCGCGCTTGCCGCGCTCGACGCCGCAAATCTGGTTGCGGACAAATCCGTGCGCGAACGCGGTCTCGCCGCCGTGCGGTGGCCGGCGCGCTTCCAGCGCCTCGGGGAAAATCTCGTTATCGACGGAGCACACAATGTCCCCGCCGCCGAATCCTTGGTCGCGACATGGCGCGAGGTTTTCGGCGCGCGAAAAGCGAGGTTGGTTTTCGGCGCGCTTCGCGACAAAAACCCGGCGGAGATTTTGTCGGTTTTGCGCGCCATCGCCGACGAAATCGTCTTGGTTCCCGTGAATAGTGATCGCACGGCAACGAGCGTCGAAATGCGGTGCGCCTCGGAACGCTGCGGCTTCACGTCCATCGAGGAAAGCAGTCTGGCCGATGCTCTTTCGTCGGGTGAAGACCAGCCGACGCTCGTGACGGGATCTCTGTTTTTGGCGGGCGAGGCGCTGGCTTTGCTCGAGGGCAAAGACAAACCGGCACGAACGTTGCAGT
>JAFMJK010000105.1 GCA_017853515.1 Chthoniobacterales bacterium
GCGAAGGAAATGCGGTTGGCGGCCAGAGTAGCCGCCGTGCTGTTGAGCGACCAAGCGTCGAGGTTGGTCAGTTCCTGCGGGGCCGATTGCAGCTGCGAGAATTCATGCGTGGAGATGCCGACAAACACGCCAATGTCGCGTGTGTCCGGTGACGGTGCGGCCAACTGGCAGGCATCGGTCAGCGCCTCCGCTGCGGTGAGCAGCAACATGCGGTGTTGCGGATCGAGTGATGCGGCTTCGCGGGGGGAGATGCCGAAGAACTCGTGGTCGAAGGCGGCAGGGTTCTCGACGAACCCGCCCCATTTCGAGACCGAACGGCCGGCGCGGTCGGGACGATCATCGTAAAACTTGGCGATGCTCCAGCGGTCGGCGGGCACCTCGGTCACGGCATCGACGCCGTCCATCATCAGTTTCCAGAACGATTCCGCATCGTTGGCTCCGCCGGGAAAGCGGCAGCCGATTCCCGCGATCGCGATGGGTTCGAGAGGGTCCATAAGAAGCGCTCCTTTTAACACCGTGCGGGGGTCGCGGGAAGGTGCATGCTCAGAGCCCCGAAAGTATTTCGCGAACGGTCAACTCCGTTGCACCGGATTGCTCCCGCACGACAAGTCTCGCTTTTTTCGCCATTTCATCCCTGAGGTGCGCCTGGTTGGACAGGGTCCTGAATGCTTCGGGGAGTTTTCCCGCATCGTGCAACTGCCAGACGGCGCCCGAGGCGAGAAAGGGCGCGAGCATGCCGTCGAAATTCTCGGTGTATGGTCCGACAACCACCGGGCAACCGGCTTGCACGGCCTCGAGAAAATTCTGCCCGCCCCGCGCATGCAGGCTCTTGCCGACAAAAGCGAACTCGGCGCCAGCATATAATGCGGGCAGAAGTCCCATGCGATCGACCACGACACACTGCGCGTCCGTGGCGCGAGGATCGCGCGGCCAGACGGCGGTCCGAAGTCCGTGATGGCGAGCGAGGCGCGCAATTTCGTTGGCGCGGGTGACGTGTCGTGGTGCGATGACCAGCTTCAGATCCGGACGCTGGGCTCTGCATTCCTTGAAGGCTTTGAGAACGGCAGCTTCCTCGCCGGGGTGGGTGCTTGCCGCGATAAGATACGGCATCCCTGCGAATTCCATCTTTCCTTGCGATCCGGAATCTTCCTGTTTCATGGCATCGAATTTCATGTTGCCCGTGACAAGCGTCCGGCGCGCGCCCAAGGCCGAAAAGCGATGCGCATCCTGTTCGCTTTGCGCGAAGACAAGCTCGGGTATCGCGAAGAAGGTGGAGGCCATGCGGCCGATGCGCGCATATTTGCCGTGATCAAGCCGGGACATCCGGCCATTGATCACAAATACGGGAATCCCGCGTGATTCCGCCTCGGCGAGATGATTCGGCCACAACTCGGCTTCGCACAAAATTACCGCCCGTGGACGCACGGCGTCATATGCGCGCCGCATTGCGGCGCGGGAGTCGAGGGGAAACCATGCCACTTGCTCGCCGGCGGAGCGTTGCGACAAGGCGATGCGATGCCCGTCGCCGGTCCACGCCGAAAGGAAGATCTCATCGTTCGGCGCGTGGGCTCGCCAACAATCGATGAAGCGGCGCGCCACCATCATTTCCCCGAGACTGCACGCGTGGATCCAGAGCGCGAAAGAACGGCCTGATGTGCGGAAGCCGCCCGAGAGTTCGAGCAATTTCCCATCCAGCGGCGAGGCGGCGCGGACGAGCGCTTCGACGAGAGCCATCGACGTGTCGTAGCCCTTCCGCGCCATCCGCGCGATCGGACCGCTTCGCAGGCGCGGCGCCGCCGCCGATTTCGCAGGCTTGTTCTCCATCGGGATCAAGGATATTGCCTCGCGCTTCACGGGCAACCTTCGGCACCGCCTTTATGCGCTATCTCTTCTCTTTTTTTCACGGCGATTGGCCGAAGTGGTTCTTGGTCGGGGTGTGGGGGCCGGTGATGTCGTTGGTTGTCGTCTTTTTATTCGCCGCCTCGGCCAATTGTTTTCCCGGGGGCTATGATTGGCGGTTCGACGTGATGTGCAGGCTCGGCTATGCGCACGTCAATCCGGACGGCAGCGGTTATTGGGCGGCCGCATTGGTTTTCACCTGCCTGATGGGCGCGCCTTGCTGCGGCTATTTTTACCGGCGTTTGGCGGCAACGTCGCCGCGAACCGCGGTGACTGCCCGCGCGCTGTTGGGGTTCGGTCTTTTCCTCGGGGTGGTGATCGGGTTGGACGGGTTGATTCTTCCCAAGCTGAATGGGATCGCACACAAGCTGCACGAAACGGTGGCAACGCTGGCTTTCGCCGCGATTTTTTTCGGCGTGCTGACTTTCTGGTCGGCCATGACGAAATGGCTGCGGATCAAGCGTGGATGGACTTCCGCCGCTTGTTCTGCGTTGTCCCTGTTCGTGCTTGTCCCGATGGCGGGCGCCATGATCAGCCAAGCCTATCTCTTCTTCGTGCCCAATGATCTCGGTTGGGTCGGGCCCGACTGGTCGGAGAAGGGTGTTCCCGTCTATTTGAGCTTTGCGTTCTGGGAGTGGCTGGCCATCGGAGGAGTTTATTTTTGTCTTTATGTCATGGCGGCGCTGCTGCCTGCGGCCGAGGGACGTTCTGGTCATGACTGACAGTGCTCCGTTTCGGGGTTGGTCCAGAGCCGGGCCTTTGCAGGATCTTCTTTTGGTTGTCGCAGTCTGCGCGATCGTGTTTTTTGCCGGAATTGGCAACTCGCCGTTGTGGGACGAGGACGAGACCCGCTTCGCCTCCGTGGCGCGGGAGATGCTTGCCAGCGGCGATTTGATTGTGCCGCGCTTCAACGGCGAGTTGGCCGACAAACCGGCGGGACTTTTTTGGATGATCGCGGCCAGCTTCGCTGTTTTCGGCGAGTCGCCTGCGGCGGCGCGGATTGGGTCCGCTGTCTGCGGACTTTTGACCGTCGCCATGGTGTGGTTGGTTGGAAGGCGTCTGTTCGGGAGATTGACTGCTTTTTGGGGTGCCTTGGCGACCGGCACATCGCTGCTCTTTGCGGTCGAGGCGCGTGCCGCCACTGCCGATGCCGCGTTGCTCGCGGCCATCACGGCGATGGTGGTCGTGGCCTCCGGCGCTTGGTGGGAGGGGAAGCGTTTTGCTCCTGCACCGTGGTCCCGGAAAGTCGCGTTGTCGATCGGCGCTCTTGCCGGAGTCGGAGTCTTGCTCAAAGGGCTGGTTGCGATTGTCGTGCCATTGGTCGCTTTCTCTTTATTTTATTGGTGGGCATTGTCTTTCCGGTCCCCTATTACGCGCCCTCGCATGCGCGATGCCTGGTCTTGTTTCCGGGCTGTGCGTCCAGTGATCGTGGTTGCAACGGCAGTTTTGATTGTCTTGCCTTGGCATGTTGCTGTCGGATTGAAAACGGGAGGGGAGTGGTTCGAATTGTTTTACTGGAAACACCACTTCGGCCGTGCGGTTGGTGTCATGGAGGGACACGGGGGTGTGCCGTTTTTGCAGATTCTCTTTCTTCTGGCCGGTATGTTTCCATGGTCGGTTTTCCTGCCTCTTGCGGTTTGGAGAACCTGGTGCTCGGCTTTGTCCAGCGGCGACGCCGACAACGAGGCGTCCAAGTTCGTTATCTCGTGGTCGGCAGTCTGGTTGGTGCTCTTCAGCCTTACGGCAACGCAACTGCCCAACTACGTGTTGCCTGCTTATCCCGCGCTGGGGTTGTGTGTCGGGCGTTTGTTGGCGCGCGCGACGAATCGGCCCGATTCCATGCGGAACGGCTGGTTCTACGCCGCTTGCGGCGGGCTTTGCCTCGGCGCATTTGTTTTTGCCGGAGGTTTTTGGTCTTTGTCGGCCTTTCTCGATGCTCCGATGGTGAGAAATCTTTCGTGGCTCGCTTTCGTTCCGCTCGCGGCGGCAGCAGGTTTGGGAATTGCGGTTGCGGTTGGCAGGCGCGCAATCGGGACCGGTTTGGTCGGCGTTGCCTCGGTAATGCTCCTTCTCGGACTTTTCCTTGTGGCTGCACCGAAAATCGGTTCCCTTGATCCTATCGCGCCGCTCATCGCTCGTGCGGATTTTGTCGCGAACGGGAGGGCGCAAATCGGCGCTTGGCGGTTCAGTGTGCCGGGCGTTGTCTGGCACTCCGCACGGAGGGTACGAATCTGCTCGTCGGCTCAAGAAGCCGCGGATTTCCTCGAATCCGAACCGGGCAAAGCGGCGCTTTTGATCGATGAATCGGGTTTTGCGGAACTTTCAACAGCAGCGGGTCGCGAAATCAAAGTTCTCGCCGATGAGCGTCCGCTTTTCCGGCGCGGCAAGGTGCTGCTCGTCGGTGCAGAGTGATCAGGGCGCTGCTTTTTGGCCGGTGGCATCGCGGTGGCGCGCTGTTGCGGTAATCACGCAAAAAAGCACGAAAAACAGAAAAGTCATTCGTCGGGCTGTGAGTTGCAAAAGGAGGTCTGTGGTTCCGGCGAGGAGAAAGGCAGCCATGAAAAGCAGGCCTGTCGTCGCCGGGCCTGCCCCGTTTTCCTTTTTGGCCAGGCGCCAGAGAACGATGACCGGGATGGCGAGAACCAAAATATTGAGAACAAGACCCCCGATGCCGCGCACCGCAGCGGCGTCGAGCAATTCATTGTGGGCGTGGCGCGGGGGACTTTCATGCGGCGCGTAGGGGCGGACAGAGAGCCAGGCGCGATCAAGCTTGGCGGCAAAATCGTCTCTTCGTATGCCGCTCAGAGGGGCCGAGACAAAGGCTCTGACCGATTCCCGCGAAAAGGCGGCGCGCAGCGGGTCGCCGATGCGAAGAGTTTCGCGGACGCGATCTGCAACCGGGTTGTTAGGCAGAAGGAGGCAAGCGGAGGCGACCGAGACGAGAACAAGGCCGGTGAGGAGAACTTTCCTGCGGCTGCCCGAGGAAAAGCCGGTGAGGATGGCGACCGGCAGGACTGCGGCCAGAATAAGCCAAGACGCTCTCGAACCGCTCAGAATGGCAACGATCACCCCGGCGCCCGCGCCAATTCCCAGCAACCGCATTGTTGTCGTCGGCATCCCGGTCCAAGCGGACATGGCCGCGCAGACCACCGCATAAATGGCGCCCAGTGCGCCAAAGCTCGTTGCGGCGACCTGCGTGCTGGCCCGATGCATCCCGGGCGCGGCGAGAACTTGCCACATCGAGACGACCGCCCCCGACAAAGCAGCGACGGCCAGAGCGCTTCCGACCAGCGATGGCCTGAGTTCCATGCGCCGGAGTCCAACACCGAGGAGCGGGGCGCCGAGCAGGGCCAGATAAGGCTCAAGTTCGCCGGAAGCCTCGCCCTTGGCCCAGCAAATCGCGGCGCTCCCGAGGGCGAAAGCAACGATGGAAAAATTCACGGCAGCCGCGGAGTTGTCCCTTGGTTCCCAAGTCCAAGTTCTATCGCACAGACAAACCGCTCCATAGAGCATGCCGCAAACGCAGGCCGTCATGATGGCGTGCGGGGTCAAAAGAGAAAGGCCGAGTCCGCAGGCGACGAGAGTCGTCGCAGGCGCTTTCAGTCGTTCCGACAGGGGAGTGCCGGCGCGAGGCGTGCTGTGCCGATGGTTTGCCAACTCCCTGCAATCCTAACAGGATGAAGATGACATCGGTAAGCATTTCGCCGCCGCTGTTTTTACACCAAAATGAAAATACTGATGATGGCGGGCGAGGTTTCGGGAGACTATCAAGCCTCGTTCTTGGCGCGCGCCCTGCGGGAGCGCGAGCCTTCGGTCGAGATCTCGGGAACCGGCGGCGCACACATGAAGCAAGCGGGCGTTCGCCTGTCCCACGAGACGGTGCATCTCAGTTCTGTCGGATTCTTGGAGCCGGTGCGGCACATTCTCCCTCTGCGCGGAGTTTACCGGGATGTAACGCGCGTTGTCTGCGAGGAGCGCCCCGATCTTGCCGTTCTCGTCGACAACCAGGGATTCAACCTTGCCGTGGCCAAAGTCCTCCGGTCGTTGTCTGTTCCGGTTGTTTTTTACTTTCCTCCCCAGATCTGGGTGGGACCGTTCCTCTTCGCCCGCTCGGTGGCGAGAAATAGCCGTCTTGTCATTTCTGCATTCCCGCTCGAAGCAGAAATCTACCGCGAGAGGTATGGTGCCAACGCCATCAGCTTCGGTCACCCGCTCCTCGATGTGGCCAAACCTTCCGGTGATCCGGATGCGGCCCTGCGTGATCTGGGGCTCGACCCCGCCAAGCCTCTCGTCGGGTTGATGCCGGGCAGCCGGCCGCAGGAGGTAAAGATTCTCGCGCGTCCTATGCTTGAGGCGGCCCGCATTCTTTTGGCGAAAAATCCGTCGCTGCAGTTCGTGCTTCCCGTGGCCGCCGAGCATGTCAGAGCGCTCGTGGAGAAAGAGGTTGCCGACGCGGCCCTCGAGGGCAAGGTCAGGCTTGTTCGGGGCAACGCTTATACTCCGCTGAGCCGTTGCGAGGTCGTGCTCGCATGTTCCGGGACGGCCACGCTCGAGCTGTCATTGCTCGGCGTGCCGAGTGTCGTCGCCTACCGGTTGGACCCCGCGTCGCACTGGGTGGCGCGGAAGCTTTCCATCACCCCTTACGTCGCCATGCCCAACGTTCTGCTCGACGACATGGTTCTCCCCGAAATCATACAGCATAAAATCACCGGCGAGCATTTCACCGCAAAAGCTCTGGAAATTCTCGGGCAACCATGGCGTGCCCGGCGGATACGAGAACGTTTGCTCGGGCTCCGGCGTCACCTCGGCGAACCGGGTGCGATTGGCCGTGCCGCGGAGCGGATTGTCGAAGAAGCGCGGCGTGGAAAGGGCGGAAAATGAGTGCTTTTTCCTCGGAAAGTTTGACCGGAAGGCGTCCCGACTTGTTTCGCGCCTTGGGACCTGCCGATCCCCCCTCCGACATCAGCATCGGGGGCGCGCCTTTCCGCTTGCTGGAGTGCCTCAAACACGACTCCTGGGCTGCGAACGCGGTCTACGTCGATCAGTCCGGACGGAAAGCCGCGTGCAAATTCAACCGCAGTCATCCTCTGCCCTGCGGCCTTCCCGGCAGAGCCTTGGGAACTTGGCTGGCCGGACGTGAGGAGCGCGTCATGCGCGACATGTCGAATTTTGTCGGCTTTCCCCGCGCGGCGGGAGCGGTGACGGCCTCGGGCAAAACGTTGGCCAATGCCGTCGCCCATTGGTGGATCGAGGGAGAGCCGTTCAGGCCGGACCTGAAGGTGAACGACGAGTTTTTTCCGCGCTTGTGCCGCATGTTGTCCGTGTTTCACGCCACCGGTCGCGCTTATGTCGACATGAGCAAATGGGGAAACATTCTTGTGGGAGCCGATGGCGCTCCCGCGCTCCTCGATTACCAGATCCACCTCAATGCTTCCG
>JAFMJK010000106.1 GCA_017853515.1 Chthoniobacterales bacterium
ATCAGGCGAGGGCCGCGGCGGCGTCGGCCACGGTTTCGAACACGCTGAACATTTGGTCCAGTCCGGTCGTGCTGAAGAACTCGCTCATCTGCGGGTTGAGGTTCGCGATGGCGAGTTTGCCGCCTCTCATGGCCATGGATTGCGACGGGCGGATGAGCGCGCGGATGCCCACGCTGGCGATGAAATCGACGCCGCCCATGTCGACGATGAGACCTTTCTCGGCTTGATTGGCCGCTTCCATGGCGGCGCTGTGCAGCGCGTCGGCCGTGGCTTGGTTGAGCCTTCCGCTCAGCACGAGCACGGGAATCCCGCCCTCGTAGCGCGTGGAAATTTCCATCAGGCGCTCTTGGCCGCGGCGACCGCGGCCTCGCGGGTGTCATGCACCGCGTAGGCGGTCATGAATTGTGCGATCTCGAAAAGCTCCTTCACCTGCGGTTGGAAACTGCAGACGGAAAGCGTGCCGCCGTCGCGTCCCATGCGGCGCCCGGCAAGGAAGAATTCGCGGAAGCCCGCGCTGCTGACGTATTCCAAGTCGGTGAGATCAATGACCAGGTGTTTGGCTTTGGTCTCGTCGAGCTTGGCGTTGAGCGCGACTTTGAAATCGTTGTAAGTCGTCGTGTCGATCCGACCGGCGGGGGAGGCGATGAGGACATCGCCGTCGTTGGCGAACGTGCATTGCATAGGGGGGCGAGGGTGCTCCCGTTCGTCCCGCCCGGCAAGGCTTTTCCTCCGCAAAGGCATTGCCCCCTGCGGTCCGCGCTGGGATAGTAGGGACTTCTCATGCGGCGCTTTTTCGGCCTCAACACGCTCGCCGGGCAGCTCACCCTTTGGATGGTTCTGACCGTCGGTGCCATCATGACGGCGCTCATTCTGTTCGCCTACCGATCGGCGCGCACCCAACTCATCGAGCAGACCAAACAGAGCGCGATGGCCGAGGTCAATTTCCATGCGGAGGAAATCGACGCGCGTGTGGGGCGCGTTGCGGCTCTGGTCACCGCCATGGCTGTCGTCCAAAGCGAGCGCGGGTCCGAGCCGCCGGCCGACATCCTCGACGAGTTGCGACGCACCATCGAGAGCTTCCCGCCCTCGGAAGTCTTCGGTGTCTACTACGCCTTCGATAACCGCCCTTACACCGATCCGATGGCCATGCCGTGGATCGACCGGAAAAATTACCCGCGGCCCACCATCGTGCAATACGACATCCACGCCGAGGGTCCGGGCACCGAGTGGTATTTCGGCCCGAAGAAAGCGGGGAAGCTTTGCCTCACCGAACCTTACTTCGACGAAGGTGGTTCCGAAATCACCATGTTGAGCGTGAACGCGCCGCTCGTCGGCGAAGGCGGGCGGTTTCACGGCGTTTCGGGTGTGGACATCTCGCTCGAGGAAATGCGCGACTTGGTCAAAAAGATCGACATCGCGATGGAAGGCGAGGACGCGAAGCACGAGTCGGATTACGCGTATCTCGTAAGCCCCAAGGGGAAAATCATCGCGCACCCCAATCCCGCCTTCATGATCGGCAAAGGCAACGCGGGGATCGACCTCGCCACTTTGCCCGGGGGCGCCGCGATCTCGGCGCAGTCCGAGGGCTCGGTCACGTTCCGCGACGAGCAAGGGTCCGAGCGGATCGCCTATTGGACCACCGCGCCTTTGACCGGATGGAAGGTCGTGCTCGACGTGCCGTATTCGACGCTGCTCATGCCTGTGCGCGCTCTCGCCTGGCGGCTGGGCACGGTCGGCGGCGTGGGGCTGCTCTTTCTCTTCGGTGTTGTCGCTCTTGTCGCGCGTCGCGTGGCTGCGCCGCTCGGGCAATTGACCCACGCCGCGGCCGAACTCGAAGCCGGACAACTGGATCGGGAAAAACTGTCGCCGCTCCTGCGCCGCGGGGACGAAGTCGGCGACCTCGGGCGCGGCTTCACGCGCATGGCCGACGAAATCCGCAAACGCGAGGAGAGCCTCGCCATCTGGAACGCCAATCTCGAGAAGACCGTGGCCGAGCGCACGGCCGAGTTGAAGACCGCCGTCGAGGACGCCGAAGAAGCGCGCGAGCAGGCCCAGGAGGCGAGCAAGACGAAGAGCGCGTTCCTTGCCAACATGAGCCACGAACTGCGCACGCCGATGAACGCCATCATCGGCTACAGCGAAATGCTTCTCGAGGAAGCGGAAGACACCGGCGAAAAATGGATGGAGCCGGACCTCAAGAAAATCCTCTCCTCGGCCAAGCATCTTCTCCAATTGATCAATGACATCCTCGACCTCTCGAAGATCGAGGCCGGGCGCATGACTGTTTTTCTCGAGCCGGTCGATGTTGCCCAGACCGCCAAGGACGTCGCCGCCACCGTGGAACCGCTCGTGGCCAAAAACGCCAACACCTTCGAGTTGAAGTGCCCGCCCGATGCCGGTTCGATTCGCACCGACCTGACCAAACTGCGCCAGACGCTCTTCAACCTGCTGAGCAATGCCAGCAAGTTCACCGAGAAGGGGAAGATCACGCTCGAGATCAAACGCCGCGCCGACGGGATGGTGTCATTCGCCGTGACCGACACCGGCATCGGCATGACGCCGGAACAACTGGGCAAACTTTTCGGCGAGTTCGTCCAAGCCGACGCATCGACCACGCGCAAATACGGCGGGACGGGCCTCGGCCTGGCCATCAGCCGCAAATTCTGTCGCCTGCTCGGCGGTGACATCACGGTGGAAAGCGCACCGGGCAAGGGCAGCACTTTCACCGCCATCCTTCCGGTCGAAGCGAAAGAGCCCGCGCCGGAAAGCGACACGCCGGAAAAAACCGAACCGGCTGCCGAATCGGCGCCCGCGAAGGAAGGCGCTCGCGGAAGTTTGCTCGTTATCGACGACGACCCCGCCTCGCGCGAACTGCTCACGCGCATGCTCGAGAAGGAAGGCTACGCGGTGCGCCTTGCCGCCAACGGTCCGGATGGCATCGCTTCGGCCAAGCAGAACAAACCCGATCTCATCACGCTCGATGTCATGATGCCCAGCATGGACGGTTGGGCGGTCCTTTCCGCGCTGAAATCCGACCCTGCCACCGCCGACGTGCCCGTGGTCATGCTCACCATGGTGGAGGACCGTCCGATGGGATTCGCCCTGGGCGCGAACGAATATCTGACCAAGCCCGTGCAAAAATCCCGCGTGCTCGAAGCGGTCTCGCGATGCGTCGCGCGCAAATCGGACGACATCCTCGTCGTCGAGGACGACCCGATGGCCGCCGACATCGTCATGCGCACGGTGCAGGGGGACGGTCGCAAATGCCGTCACGCGCGCAACGGCCGCGAGGCGCTCGCGCTCATCCACCAATCGCGCCCGGCGCTGGTCATCCTCGATTTGATGATGCCGGAAATGGACGGATTCACTTTTCTCGATGCACTGCGGATGGAAGGTCCAGACTTTGCCTCTATCCCGGTGGTCGTGCTCAGCGCCAAAGATCTCACGATGTCCGAGCAGGAACAGCTTGCCGGACGCGTCATGGAGACCTTGCGCAAAGGGGCGGGCCAACGGGAGAATCTGCTGGAAGTCATCCACCGACAACTCAACCCTGCCTGACCCATGCCGAAAATCCTCATCGTCGAAGACAACGAAATGAATCGCGACATGCTTTCCCGCCGCCTCGAAAGGCGCGGGTTCGCCATCGCCATGGCCGTGGATGGACAGCAGGGCGTCGATATGGCGCGCAGCGAGATGCCCGACCTCATCCTCATGGACATGAGCCTGCCGGTCATGGATGGCTGGACGGCCACGCAAACCATCAAAGCCGATGCGGATTTGGCCAAAATCCCCGTGATCGCGCTGACCGCGCACGCCATGGCGGGCGACCGGGAGAAGGCGATGGCCGCGGGGTGCGACGACTACGACACCAAACCCATCGAGTTGCCGCGACTGCTCGAAAAAATCGGAAAGTTCCTCCCGGATGTCTGATCCCGCCGCAACCGGCGACGAGGCGGTGGCCGCTTTGCGCCACGATCTTCGCACGCCGATCAACCAGATCATCGGGTATTCCGAACTCGTCGCCGAGGATCTCGAGGGCGACGAGCACGCGCGTACGCGCGAGGATCTGGAAAAAATCGGGCGCGCCGCGCGCGGGTTGGCCGACCTGATCACGAAGGAAATCCAACCGGGGCGCATTGCTCTCGTGGGGGAAGGTAGGGACGTGCGGCCTCGCGCGTCCGAGCCGGAAGAAAGCGGACCGGCGGGCCGCTCGTCCCTACCGCAAGAAGACGTGGTCACCCCGGCCGCCGTGACGGCCAAAATCCTCATCGTCGACGACCAGGAGGAAAACTGCACGGTGCTGCAGCGCCGTCTGGAGAAGGAGGGTCACACCTGCGCGGCGGTTTACGACGGTGCCACGGCGCTCGAGCGCTTGGTCGCGGAGGATTTCGACCTCGTGCTGCTCGACATCATGATGCCGGGAATCGACGGACGCGAGGTGCTGCGGCGGATCAAGACGGACGAAAAACTGCGGCATATTCCGGTCATCATGATCTCCGCCCTCGACCAGATCGAAAGCGTGGTGGCGTGCATCGAGCAAGGGGCGGAGGATTACCTGCCCAAACCTTTCAATCCCGTCCTGCTGCGCGCCCGCATCGGGGCTTCGCTCGACCGCAAGCGGTTGCGCGACGCGGAGCAAGCCGCCTACATGGCGCTGAAAGAGAGCCAGGAAAAACTGGCGGACGAACTCTCCGAGGCCGCCGCCTATGTGCAGAGCGTGCTGCCCGATCCCATCGGGGAACCGCCGGTCAGCGCATCGTGGCAGTTCTTGCCCTCTTCCTCGCTCGGCGGCGATGCTTTCGGCTACGGACCGGAACGCGACGGAAATTTCGGCATTTGTTTGCTCGATGTCTGCGGACACGGCGTCGGTGCGGCTTTGCTTTCCATCAGTGTGCTCAATGTCATCCGCGCCGAGACATTGCCGGGTGTGAATTTTTCCGACCCGGCCGACGTTCTCGGGGGACTGAACAGCGCGTTTCCCATGGAGAAGCACGGCGAGATGTTTTTCACCGCGTGGTGCGGGACCTACAACCCCGCGACCCGGCGCATGCGCTTCGCCGCGGGCGGGCATCCCCCGGCCATCATGCTGAGCCCCGACGGCTCGACCACCGTTCTCGCCGCGAAGGGCCCGGTCATCGGCGCGATGCCGGGCGTGACGTTCAAATCGGGCGAGACGGAGATTCCGCCGGGTGCGCGCCTTTTCGTTTTCAGCGACGGGGCCTACGAAATCCAGCAGCACGACGGATCGATCATGACGCACGACGATCTGCGCGGTCTGCTGGCGCGCGCGCCGAAGGAAAACGCGCCGGCTTGGGTCATCGAGCAACTGCGCGCCATCAACAGCCAACCGGTGTTCGACGACGATGTCTCGCTCGTCGAACTGTGCTTCTCGTGAAAACGTCCGCCGATTTTGTCTCCGACCGCTCCGAGTTGGAAAAGCTCGAGGGTTTCACCGCGGACTTCGCGCTGAAAGCCGGGTTGTCCGACAAAGACCTCTTCGCGCTGCAGATCATCGTGGAGGAGTTGGTCACCAACGTCATCGACTACGGCGGCGTGGCCGCCGGCGAGCACGCGGTGCGCGTGGATCTGTCCGCGGAGGGCGGCGAACTCCTCATCCGGCTCACCGACCGGGGTGCGGAATACAATCCGCTCCTGCGCGAAGATCCGGACACCACCTTGCCCGCCGAACAAAGGCCGATCGGCGGACTCGGTGTGCACTTTTGCAAGAAGCTGACCGATGCGCAGGAATACGCGCGCGCCGACGGTTGCAACGTGCTCACGTTGAGGAAAAAACTGTCCGCGTGAAGATCGAGTTGTCCAACGACCGCGGCATAACCGTGGCGAAACTTGTCGGGCGGCTCGACGGATTCGGGGCGAAGGAGGCGGAGAAAATTCTTCCCCCGGTCGTTCCCGGTTCCTCGCTTGTTTTCGACGGCTCGGAGTTGTCTTACTTGAGCAGCGCGGGGGTTCGCTTCCTTCTTTCTGTGCACAAGGACGCGGCGGCCAAAAACGCGAAAGTGGCGCTCTCCGCCCTGCAGCCTTTCTGCGCCTCCGTGCTCGAGATGTCGGGGCTGGCCGGAATCATTCCCGTTTACGGCTCGCCGGGCGAAGCCGCGCATGAATTGCGCAACCGCGGGGCGGACGGCGGGGAGGGGGAACGTTGCGCAACGGATACGGGCACCTTCGTCTTTCATCCGGTGAGCAGCGCGGAGGGAACGATCGATATTCTCGGCGACATCGCCAATGTCATCGATTGCGCCATCACGCCGGATTTGGTCAGGGGCAAACCCTTTTTCGAGACCGAGTATTCCCTGGGCCTCGGCGCGCTGGGGGGCAGCCCGGACGACTACCTGCCGGTCATGGGCGAGGCCGTCATGCTCGCCGGCACGATGGTGTGGCTGCCGACCGACGGCAACGATACGCCCGACTACATGATCCCGCGCAAGGCTTCGACCTCCGTGGTCCTGCAGACAGGTTTCAACGCGAGCATCCGCGGGGGCTTCAATGAGTTCGTCGAATTCACCGCTGCCCCCGACCGCCCCGCCTCGGTGCGCGACATCTACCGCGCGTTGTTCGACCTCGCTGCCTCGCGACGCCTGGAATTCCGGGGAGTGCTGGGTCTGGCCATGCGCGCCGAGATCCACGAGGCTTTTGGCGCGGGCATTACCAAGTCGCCGCTGCTGGTCAACCGCCCGGTCAACGGCAAAATGATCACCGACGCATCCAACTACGACCAATGGTTCGAGTCGGACAAAACCCCGCGCAACCAGGGAACGACAGCGCTGATCTGCGGCGCGGGCGCCGACCTCACCGCCGATCTTTCAGCCATCGATCAGGACCGTCTGCGCCGCATGTTTTACGTCAACCCCGCCAACAAAGGCGCGCTGAACGAAGTGCTGCATAACCACGCGGTCTTTTTCCGCGATGCCCCGGCGCCGGGGGGCACGCGCGACATGGATGTCGAGATGCGCCGCGTGGTGGACGAGGGCGAATTCGTCGACATGCGCCATCTCCTCGATCAGACCACGGTCACCTCGGCCCTCATCGGTGTGAACTACGTCCAGCAGGTCCGCGAAGACAAAAACCTCTGACCGCCGGGTTGTTCTCGGCCCAGTCATACCAAGTCCCAAAAGATTTTAGACTTTGTTACTTGAGGTAGGGACGAGCGTCTCGCTCGTCCGCTCTCTTTCCAACGGACACGCGAGCCGCGTGTCCCTACCCCCAAACCCTTGTTCGATAGTCCAGATCCTTTTCTGGTTTGGTATCACGGCACGTTTATACTTTTTGCCAAACGTAGAAATGTGCGCCATGAGGGCTGTGTTGCCAGAGTGGAG
>JAFMJK010000107.1 GCA_017853515.1 Chthoniobacterales bacterium
AAGGGCCCGAACGACGGAATCACCTTCATCAACTTCGGCGACCGCAAGACGGGATTTGTCGCGGTCATCTTCCGCCCGGCCTACGACAAATTCCCGGAGGGCTTCGACAAATACGCGAACCAGAAAGTGCGCGTGAAAGGCGCGCTGGAAAACTACCGCGACCGCCAGTTGCAAATCAAGATCCTCACCCCCGAGCAGCTGGAGATCGTGGCCGACGCCCCCTGACGGGACTCACTTGGCGCCGCCGCGCGTGTCGAGCAGGCGCTCCACGTATTTGGCCAGCACGTCGAACTCCAGATTCACGCGGTCGCCCTCCTCCAAATCGCCGAGGTTCGTGTGATCAAGCGTGTGCGGAATGACCCACACGACAAAACTCTCCGGATGCAATTCGGCGATGGTCAGGCTGGTTCCGTTCACCGCGATGGAGCCTTTGAAAGCGGCGTAGCGGGCGAACTCCTTCGGCAATGCGATTTCCAACCGCGTGTCCGCTCCCTTTTCGTCGATGGACACGACCTTCGCGGTGCAATCGACGTGTCCTTGGACGAAGTGGCCGCCAAGGCGCCCGTCGACGCGCAAGGCCCGCTCCAGATTGACCGGGTTACCCGGTTTCAGGTCGCCCAAATTGGTCCGCTCGATGCTCTCCTCGAGCAGGTCGAACATGATCTGCTTTTCGCGGTGCGTGGCCACCGTCAGGCAACATCCGTTGACCGCCACGCTCTCGCCGATGCGGATGCGGTTGGCCGTGCGCGGGGCATTGATCAGTAGTTGCACGGCTCGGTCCGTGCGCCGCAGCCACCCGACTTCCCCTACTTCGCGGACCAGACCGGTAAACATCGGAAAAAATTAGGCCGATTTTTGCCGAGAACAGAGAGAAATCCGCACGAAGTGAGAATAGAGGTGCACTTATGAGAAAAATCGTTTGCGCGGGACTGCCTTGTGCCCGAGTTTCGCGGCTTTCCAATCTGCCATCCGCCGTGCGGATCGGCCCCTTCGATCGTCCATGAAATCTCGCAACACATCACGCCTATCCCGCACTGCGGCCGTTCTCTTGGTCGCCATGCTCCCGGCCTGCTCGACCTCCAACATCTCCCGGCAGCCCTCGACCTCCGCCAAGTCGGCCAAAACGGTGCCGGTCGTGGCCACCGCCTACGGTGCTTCGGCCAAGTGCAACAGCAAATGGGCCGGCACGAACGCTGTCGGAGGACGTCTCAAGTCCGGCGCAGTCACCAGCGCCGCGGCCGATTGGTCCCGTTTTCCGCTGGGCACAAAATTCCGTGTCAAGGAAACCGGCCAGGTTTACGTGGTCGACGACTACGGTTCGGCCATGGTGGGCAAAGACAAAGTCGACCTCTTCAAGACCAACTACCGCGACGTCTATCGCTGGGGTGTGCGCAACGTGCAACTCGAAATCATCGAGTGGGGCAGCTTCGAGGAAAGTCTGGCCATCCTCAAGCCTCGCTCCCGCAACCGCCACGTGCAGTCGATGGTCCAATCGCTCGAAGCCAAGCTGCGCAGCGGCCAGACCGAACGCGCGGGGTAGGCGGTCGTTCAACCCGAGAGGACGAGGTAGGGACGAGCGGCCCGCTCGTCCGGCGTGAATCCAAGAGACACGCGAACTCTCCGCGCGAGGTCCGCGTGTCCCTACCTGCCGAGCAACGCCCGCTCGGCCGGCTCCCGAGGGAATTCCGCAATTTCCCCGCTACGCCGCGGCGTCTTCGACCGGCGCACAGGTGCAAAAAAGGTTGCGGTCCCCGTAGACATTGTCGACGCGGCGGACCGACGGCCAGAATTTGTTGACGCGCAGCCACGGCAGCGGAAAAGCGGCCACCTCGCGCGAATACGCGTGCGGCCAGTCGTCGGCCATGACGCATTCCGCGGTATGCGGCGCGTTCTTCAGCGGGTTGTCTTCCTTGTCGAGGCGTCCTTCTTCCACCGCGACCAACTCGCCGTGGATGGCGATCATGGCATCACAAAAACGGTCGAGCTCGGCGAGTGATTCGCTCTCGGTCGGCTCAACCATGAGCGTGCCGGGCACAGGCCAGCTCATGGTCGGCGCATGGAAACCGTAATCCATAAGCCGCTTCGCCACATCTTCGACTTCTATTCCGGCGCGTTGCTTCCATTCGCGCAGATCGAGGATGCATTCGTGGGCAACGCGGCCGTTTTTGCCTTTGTAGAGAATGGGAAAATGCGGCTCGAGGCGCTTGGCGATGTAGTTGGCATTGAGGATGGCCACCTTGGTCGCGTGTTCGAGTCCGTCCGCACCCATCATGCGGATATACATGCACGAAATGGGCAGGATGCTCGCGCTGCCCCAAGGGGCCTGTGACACCTCGCCGATGGCCTGTGCGCCGCCGGTCTTGATGATGCTGTGCCCGGGCAGGAACGGTGCGAGGTGCGAGGCCACGCCGATCGGACCCATGCCCGGACCGCCGCCGCCGTGCGGAATGCAGAAAGTTTTGTGCAAATTGAGATGGCAGACATCGGCTCCGATGTCACCCGGACGGCAGAGCGCGACCTGCGCGTTGAGATTGGCCCCGTCCATGTAAACCTGTCCGCCCGCCGCGTGCACCATGTCGCAGATCTCGCGGATGCTTTCCTCGAAGACGCCGTGGGTCGACGGGTAGGTGACCATGAGTGCGGAAAGTTTGGGTCCGTGCTGCCCGACCTTCTTGCGCAGGTCGGCCACGTCGACATTGCCCTGCGCGTCGCAGGCCACGGGCACGACAGTCATCCCGGCCATCACCGCACTCGCGGGGTTGGTGCCGTGGGCCGAGGTGGGAATGAGACAAACGTTGCGGTCTTTGTCGCCGCGGGCGTGGTGGTAGGCGCGAATGACGAGGAGCCCGGTGTATTCGCCTTGCGAGCCGGCGTTGGGTTGCAGCGAGACGGCGGCAAAGCCGGTGATCTCGGAGAGCCACGCTTCGAGTTGGCGGAACAACTCGCCGTAGCCCGCCGCGTTCTCGACCGGCGCGAAGGGATGCAGGTTGCCGAACTCGGGCCATGTGACCGGAATCATTTCCGCGGCGGCGTTCAGCTTCATCGTGCACGAGCCGAGCGGGATCATGCTGTGGTTGAGGGCAAGGTCGCGCCCCTCGAGTCGGCGCAGGTAACGCATCATTTGCGTCTCGGTGTGATGCGAGTTGAAAACCTGATGCGTAAGGAAAGCCGACGTGCGCGCGATGGCCGGCGGACAAGCGTGCGGTGCGATTGCGGTCAATGGCGCGATTCCGAAAACGCCGAGGATTTTGTTGAGGGCGGCGAGGTCGGTGGTTTCGTCGACTGCGATGCCGACGGACCCATCGGAATGCTTGCGGAAAAGAATCCCGCTCGTCTCCGCCGCAATCGGGCCAGTGGGAGTAACGCGCAGGGTATCGAAGAATGTATCGTGATGAACCGTGTGCCCGGCTTTGCGCAGCGCATCGGCCAGTGTGCCCGCCGTCTCATGAACGCGCTGCGCGATGGCTTTGAGCCCTTCGGGTCCGTGGTAAACGGCATACATCGAGGCCATGACCGCGAGGAGCACCTGGGCGGTGCAGATGTTGCTGGTCGCCTTGTCGCGGCGGATGTGTTGCTCGCGGGTTTGCAGGGAAAGACGCATGGCGGGATTCCCGGCGGCGTCTTTGGAAATTCCGATGAGGCGTCCCGGCAGGCGGCGTTTGTGCTCGTCGCTCGTGGCGAGGAATGCGGCGTGGGGCCCGCCGTAACCGAGCGGCACACCGAAGCGTTGCGCGCTGCCGACGACAATGTCCGCGCCGAACTCGCCGGGCGGTTTGATCAGGGTGAGTGCAAGGAGGTCGGTGGAGACGACGAAGGTTCCGCCGATGGCATGGACACGCGCGGCAAAGTCGCCGTAATCATCGATCTTTCCGTCCGTCGCGGGGTATTGGACCAGTGCGCCGAAGCAGGATTGGTCGAGGGCGGCGCCGGACCACGCTCCGGTCACAATCTCGATGCCGAGAGGTTCGGCGCGGGTGCGGAGGAGTGAAACCGTCTGCGGGTGCACGTTGTCCGCGACGAAAAACTTTTCGCCTTTGCCCTTGATCCCGTGCGCCATGGCCATGGCCTCGGCCGCGGCGGTGGACTCGTCGAGCAGCGAGGCGTTGGAGATTTCCATGCCGGTCAGGTCGGTGACCATGGTCTGGAAATTGAGCAATGCTTCGAGACGGCCTTGGGCCAACTCCGCCTGATAGGGCGTGTAGGCGGTATACCAGCCCGGATTTTCGAGGATGTTGCGAAGAATGACCGGCGGCGTGTGGCAACCGCTGTACCCCATCCCGATGTAGCTGGGTTGGATTTTGTTTTGCGACGCAAGCGCGCGAATCTCGGCGAGGGCGGCGTGCTCGTCGAGCGGGGCCGGGAGATCGAGCGGTTCGCGGCGGCGGATCGTTTCCGGAACGGTGGCGTCGATCAGTGCGTCAAGGCTCGGGAAACCGATGGCCGCAAGCATGCGGGAGACTTCGGAATCATCGGGACCGATATGACGGCGGACAAAACCAGACTGCGTGGCGGCGGCCTTGCTCATGCGGTGCAGGTCAGCCGATTTGCGCGCGGTAGTCGTCGGGGGATTTGAGCGCGTCGAGTTGCGACGGATTGGAGAGACGGACTTTGTAGAGCCAGCCGTTCTCGTAGGGCGAGGTGTTGACCAAAGCGGGTTCGGCGGAAAGCGATTCGTTCACTTCGATGACTTCGCCGTCGACCGGCGAATAAATGTCGCTCGCTGCTTTGACGGATTCCACCACGGCGGCGGGTTGTCCGGCAGTGACCGCGGCGCCGACTTTCGGCGGGTCGACGTAGACGATGTCGGTCAATTCGTTCTGCGCGTGGTCGGTGATGCCGACGGTTCCGGTGTCGCCGTCGATGCGGATCCACTCGTGCGTTTCGGCATATTTCAAATCATCAGGGACATTCATGGTGTTGGACAGCCGCGGAAGTTACGCGGCGCGGGCGGATGATGGACGATAAAAGGGCTTCTTTTCAACCACGGCGGCAAAATGGCGTCCGCGAATGTCGATTTGGACAGCCTGGCCGGGTGTGGCCAGCGCAGGTGGCAGGTAGGCCATGGCAATGCCTTCGTTCAGGCTGGGGGAGAGGGCGCCGCTTGTTGTTTCCCCAACCTCTTGTCCGTTGACCAGCACCGGGTAATGCGCCCGGGGCGGGGGACCCTTTTCGGTCATGCGAAGGGCAACCAGCTTGCTGGGGACGCCGGAATGTTTCTGGGCAAGCAGGGCTTCACGTCCGATGAAATCCGGCTTGTCGAGGGCGACAAAAATCCCGAGCCCCGCCTCGAGCGGAGTGCGGTCGGGGGAAAGATCCGAACCGTTGAGCGGGTAGCACATTTCGAGCCGCAGGGTGTCGCGCGCGCCGAGTCCGCAGGGCTTGGCGCCGGCCTTGAGGACGGCGGCCCACACATCGCCGGCCAAGGTGTTGGAAAAGAAAAGTTCGAAGCCGGTCTCGCCGGTGTAGCCCGTGCCGGCCGCGATGACCGCGCCGCGGCACTTTTCCAGGGCGACAAAAGTATTCCGCGCCGGCATTTCGCACTGGAAGACCTCGCGGAAAACACGCGGCGCCTCCGGTCCTTGCACCGCCAGCGCGCTCATCGTGTCGCTGCGGTCGTCGATTGTCGCGCCATCAACCGCGTGCTTCCGCAACCACGCCACGTCCTCTCCGATTTTCGCCGCGTTGACCAAGAGGAGGAAGTTGTCCTCGGCCATGCGGTAAACAATGAGATCGTCGATCACTCCCCCGCGATCGTTGAGCAGGAAGGTGTATTGCCCGCCGGCGACCGGGCACTTTGCGAGGTCATTGGCCAGCATGCGCTGGAGCCAGTCGAAGGCCCTCGGACCCGAGACAAAGACCTCGCCCATGTGCGAAATGTCGAAAACTCCGCAGGACGTGCGGACCGCCTGGTGCTCGTCGATGATCGAGGTGAACTGCACCGGCATTTCCCATCCGCCGAAATTGATGCAGCGCGCGCCGAGGGCTTTCTGCTGGGCGAAAAGGACGGTTCGTCTGGGTGACTCCATCTGCAATATCTACGTTAAGGACCCGGATTGTCCAAGCATGAGCTCTGGGGTGGACGTCAATGGCCCGGCTGCGCGCTCGCGGACTTGCCAATCGGCGTCCGGCCAAGGATTAGTTGGTATGGTGTCGATGGAAAACTGCGGCTACGCTCCCGGCCGGGCCGAATGGCTGGGCAATCATACCGATTACAACGACGGCCTCGTGCTGGGCCTCGGGCTGGGTGTCGGCGCTACGGTTGTGGCGCAACCCACAGGAGACCGGCAACTTGTCCTGCGGGCGATGGACTTGAACGAGACGCGCATTTGTCAGTTGGACGCCCTCGCGCCGGTAGAAGCCGGTTCATGGGCGAACTACGCCATCGGGGTGGCGGCGGGATTTTTGGCGCGCGGGGCGAAAGCGCACGGATTGGAACTCGGGATCCGCAGCACGGTTCCGATGGGAGCGGGGCTGAGCAGCAGTGCGGCACTGGAATGTGCCACCTCCCGGGCATTGCAACAGGCCTGGGGCACGGAGTTCGACGACATGGAACTGGCGCGGATCGGGCAGGAGGCCGAGCACAAGTTCGCCGGAGTGCGGTGCGGGCTGCTCGATCAGGTGACGTCGCTGTTCGCCACGCGCGATCATGCGGTGTTCTTCGATTGCCGCTCGCTTGAAGTGGAGCGCGTCCCGGTGCCGCCCGATGCATGCTTTGTTATCGTGCAAACCGGGGTGAAGCATGCGCTTTCCGATGGCGCCTACAACGAGCGACGGGCGGAGTGCGAGGAAGCGGCGCGGGTCCTCGGCGTCGGGAAACTGCGCGAGGCCACGCCACAGCTGATCGACGAAATGGAGCGTGGCGGTCGATTGCAAGGTGCGCCCTTGCGACGCGCGAGGCACATCGTGGGTGAAAATGCGCGCGTGGCAGCGGCGGTGGAGTCTCTCCGTGCGGGCGATCTGGCCAAAGTCGGGCAATTGATGAACGAGTCGCACGAGAGTTCGCGCACGCTGTTCGAAAATTCCTGCGAGGAACTCGATTTTCTGGCGGCCGAAGCACGGACCATTCCGGGGTGCCTTGGCGCGCGCCTGAGCGGCGGGGGGTTCGGAGGTGCTGTCTTGGCCTTGTTGAATCGCGGCTCGGAAGACAACTTCGTGGAATCGATCAGTCAGTGTGCCAAGAGGGCATGGGGACGAGTTCCGGAGACCTTGGTCACCGGCGCAGGCGGAGCCTGATACCAATCACGAAAAGTTTTTCGACTTTTCACACCCCTCGGTAGGGTCGGC
>JAFMJK010000108.1 GCA_017853515.1 Chthoniobacterales bacterium
TTGGTATCACATCTCTCTGTGATCAGTGCCATCCGTGCTATTTGCCCACGGGCTGCGTCGCCAAGCCTCCGCTGTGGTTGGATTCTTCTGAATCGTTCCGGCTCAGAGCAGTCCGTTGGCGTGGAGCGAGAAGAGCAGCGCGGCCTCGACCCAAAACAGTTCGTTTTTTCCGCCGAGCACCACGCCGTAAATGGTGAGCCCGTTTTCCTCCCAGCTGGCGACGAGGCAGTGTCCCGCCGCGCCGGTGTAGCCGATCTTCATGCCGGTGGCGTTCGGGTGGCGGTGCAGCACGCGGTTGGAGTTGCGCAGCGTGTGCGATTTGCCCTTGGCGTCGCGCCAGGGGAGGAATTTTGTGCGGACGGTTTCGCGAATGAGCGGATCGCGTGCGGCGGCGCGCGCGATGGCGGCCATGTCGCGCGCCGTGGAATACTGGCCCGAGGCGGAGAGGCCGCTGCTTGTCTTGAAAAGCGAATTCTTCGCTCCGATCTGCCGCGCGAGCTGCGTCATTTTCACCCCGAACGCCGCTTCGCTCCCCGCATTGTCGCGCGCGAGGGCGCGGGCCGCGTCGTTGGCGCTCAGCACGAGCATGGCTTGGAGCAACTGCCGTCTCGTGTAGGTGCCGCCGACCGAATGGGGCAGTTTGGTCGGGCTGCAGCTGGCGTCCGCCGCGGTGATGGTCACGGGTTTGTCCAGATTGCCGGCGCGGGTGATGACCATGGCGGTGACGAGTTTCTGCACGCTGGCCACTTCGCGTCGCAGGTCGGGGTTGTGGGCGAAGAGCACTTTGCCCGAACCGTCGGTGATGATCATGGCATCGCCGCCGACCGAGACGGCGCTGCCCGGCTTTTTCGGCGCGGCGAAGGCGCAGACGATGGATGCGAAAAGGACCCCGAGGCAGACGAAAGGTTTCAACCGATTCACTGTTGGGTATAGGGCGGCCGGAAAAGAAGGCGTTGCGGGATGGGGTCGCCTCCGCGCCACCTCTTGGTTTCGACAAAGCGGTTGTTCGGCGTGGAGACCGAGATGGAATGAATCACGCTCGGCGGTCCCTGCCAGCGGCCGTCCGGGGTGGACGGCACGGAGATTTTCATCGGTGTGGCGCCCATGTATTCGCCGCCCATTTCGACGACGCAGCTGCGGGGAAGGCTGAGGACTTCGACGGTTCTTTCCGACGGCACGGCTGCGGACTCAACCACGGAACCGCGTCCGCCGCATCCGGACAAGGCCAGAGCGGCGCAGGCACCGGTCAGAAACAGAACTATTTTTTCGGCGCGCACGGCACCTATTGGTTGCTGCGTTGCCCCGGGTGCGCGAGCAAATTCGGCGTGCCTCGTTTTCCGCTCAGAGCTTGGCCTGGGCCGGTGAACCTCCGGCGGCCGCATGGCGGCGCTCGGCTTCCTTCACGATGGCGTCGACCGTCTTGGAGGCTTCCTTGAGGGCTTGTCCGCGGAGGCCGGCCACCAGTTTTGTCGCGGGTTCGACGTGGTTGGCATAGCAGATGACCGCGGTGTCGCCGTGCGGTTCGACGCGCAGTTTCCCGACGGCGGATTTGGCGAAGAGAGACTCGAGCAGATTCCAGTGCACGGTGTAACCCTCGGGCGTCTTCTCGTAGCGGTTGCGCACGAGGTAGCTGATGGTGAAGAGCACGGGCAGTTTCACCGTGTAGCGGACGTCTTTGGTGTTGCCGTCCGGCTCGTGTTCGACCACGGCGGACTTGAGGTTCGCGATGAAGCTGTTGGCGTTTTCGTAATCGAGGAAGAGTTCCGTCACGCCCTGGGGGGTGGCATTGACTTTGCGGTAGATGCGCACTTCCGGCCAGATGGCGCCGGGTTTTTCGATGGTGGTGAGCACGTTTTCGCCGGCTTCGAGCTTCGCTTGGTCGGCGGGGGTCAGTTCCCCGATCATCTCGGCGCGGAGCAGGGAGCCCGGCACAAGGAACAGGGAGAATATGGCGATGAGCTTGCGCATGGAACAGTAGACAGGGGACCGGAGTTGTTCGTTCATTCGTTAACTGGTTGCCCGCGTCCGGCCATGGTAGCAAGTGCTTTGTGCAGATCGACATTCTTACTCTGTTCCCCTCCATGGGAGAGGGGATTTTGGGCGAAAGCATGCTCCGCATCGCGCGGGAGAAGGGCTTGGCCGACATCCGCTTGAGGAATCTGCGCGACTGGGCGCCGGGCAAGCACCACGTGACCGACGAACCGCCCTACGGTGGCGGCGCCGGCATGGTCATGAAGGTCGAGCCCATTGCCGCTGCTTTGGACGAACTGCGCCGCCCGGAATCGCGGGTGGTTTTGCTTTCGGCGCAGGGTGCGCGCTTCGACCAGTCCGCCGCGCGCCGGCTGTCCGCGGAGAAACATCTCATCATGATCTCGGGCCACTACGAGGGCGTGGATCAGCGCGTGGCCGACCACCTTGCCGACGAGGAAATTTCCATCGGCGACTACGTGCTGACCAACGGCACGCTCTCCGCGCTTGTCGTGGCCGATGCGGTCGTGCGGCTCCTGCCCGGCGTGCTCGGCGACGAGCAATCCGCGGCGGACGAATCCTTCTCGCACGGTCTGCTCGAATATCCGCAATACACGCGTCCCGCCGAATTCCGCGGATGGAAAGTGCCGGACATTCTGCTTTCCGGGCACCACGCGCAGATCGAGGCTTGGCGCCGCGCGCAAGCGAGGGAACGCACGCGCATGCGGCGGCCGGATTTGGAGGGGTCGTGACACCGCAAGGCATCCGTGTAGATTCATACGGACGTTTAGCCGTCGCGCCGCCATGAAGTTCAAACCTTACCTCTACGCCGCAGGCATCCTCGTCCTCATGGTGGGTGCGGTGGCCGGCACCAAGGCGCTGCAGATCGGAAAACTGATTTCGTCCGGCAAAAAAGGAGGTCCGCCCGTCGAAACGGTGAGCACGGCTGCCGTGGTCGCCGAAAAATGGGAAAGATCGGTCGAGTCGGTCGGCTCGCTCCGCGCCGTGCAGGGCGCCGACCTGAGCACGGAATCCTCGGGCGTGATCGCGAATATACTTTTCGAAAACGGGCAAGAGGTGAAGAAGGGCGACCTGCTCGTCGAACTCGACCACGAGACCGAATCGGCCAATCTCCGCTCCGCCGAGGCCGAGGCCGATCTGGCGCGCACCGTCTACGAGCGGACCAAACGCCTGCGCGTCAACAACACCGTCCCGCAGTCGGACCTCGATGCGGCCGAGTCGCAGTTGCGCAAGACAGCCGCGCTGGTCGAACAACTCAAGTCCACCATCAACAAGAAGCAACTCAGCGCGCCTTTCTCCGGTCGTCTCGGCATCCGCGAGGTGAACCTCGGACAATTTGTCGACAACGGCGACAAGATCGTCTCGCTGCAGTCGCTCGATCCGATCTTCGTCGATTTTTTGCTCCCGCAACAACTGATCGCCGGGCTCGCGGTCGGCCAGCCGCTCGAGTTGATCACCGATGTCTATCCCGGCCGAAGTTTCGAGGGCAAACTCACCGCGATCAATTCGGAGATCGATCCGGTGACGCGCAATATCCGCCTTCAGGGCACGCTGCAAAATGCGGACGGCGCGCTCCGTCCCGGGATGTTCGCGCGGGTCATCCTCACGCTCGGTGAAGCGGAGGAGGTGGTCTCCGTTCCCGCCACGGCTTTGATCAGCGCGCCTTACGGCGACTCGGTTTTCGTGCTCGAGACGGAAACGGCCGAGGAGGGCGCGTCGCGCACCGTGGCGCGCCAGCGTTTCATCCGCACGGGCCGCGCGCGCGGCGATTTCGTTTCGGTCACGCAGGGGGTCAAGCCCGGCGAAACGGTCGTGACCGCCGGCGCCTTCAAGCTGCGCAGCGGCACGCCGGTCGAGGTGAACAACGACCTCGCCCCGCAGCCCGAGCTCGCGCCGACCCCGCCCGACTCATGAGCATCCGGAAAACGTCGAGACACGGCGGCGACTCGGCCTTCACGGACCTTTTTATCCGCCGCCCGGTGTTGGCCGTGGTCGCGGCCTTGCTCATTCTCGTTGCCGGGGGGCAGGCCCTGCTTTCGCTCAACGTCCGCCAATACCCGCGCAGCGACAACGCCTCGGTCACCGTCACGACGGTCTACATCGGCGCCAATGCGGACCTCGTGCGCGGATTCATCACCGTCCCGCTCGAACGCGCCATCGCGGGTGCGGACGGCATCGACTACATCGAGTCGCAAAGCTCGCAGGGCCGCTCGCTCATCACCGCGCGGCTCAAACTCAACTACGACCCGAACAAGGCGCTGGCCGAGATCGGATCCAAAGTCGACCAGGTGCGCGGCGATCTTCCGCCCGAATCCGAGGTTCCGGTGATCAACATCGAGAACGCCGATTCGCAGCGCGCCGCCGCCTACCTGCGCTTCGTCTCCGATATTCTCCAGCCCAACGAGGTCACCGACTACCTCGCCCGCGTGGTGCAACCGCGCCTCACCGCCATCCCCGGCGTGCAACGCGCCGAAATTCTCGGAGGCCGAGTCTTCGCCATGCGCATCTGGCTCAAGCCCGAGCGCATGGCCGCGCTGAACATCAGCCCCGCGCAAATCCGGCAGGCATTGGCCGGGAACAATTATCTTTCCGCCGTCGGACAAACCAAGGGCGCGCTCGTCACGGTCAACCTCACCGCCAACACCGATCTGCGCACGCCGGAGGAATTCCGTGAACTCGTCCTCCGCGAGAGCGGTGGCGCCGTGGTGCGTCTCAAAGACGTGGCCGACGTGGTGCTCGGCGCGGAAGACTACGACTCGGAAGTGCGCTTCTCCGGCGAGAAGGCCGTCTTCATGGGGATCTGGGTGCTGCCCAACGCCAACGCGCTCGACGTCATCCGCGAAGTGCGCAAGGAACTGGAGGAAATCAAAGCGGAGCTTCCCGCCGGTATGGAAGCAGGCATCGGCTACGACTCGACGGTCTACATCAACGATGCCATCGGCGAGGTCGTCAAAACGCTGGCCGAGACGCTGCTCATCGTCGTGGTCGTCATTTTTCTTTTTCTCGGATCGCCGCGCGCCGTGCTCGTTCCCGTGGCGGCCATTCCGCTGTCGATCATCGGCGCGTTCTTTCTCATGCAGGTGGCCGGATTCACGATCAATCTCCTCACGCTCCTCGCCATCGTGCTTTGCGTCGGCTTGGTCGTGGACGACGCCATCGTCATGGTCGAAAACATCGAGCGTCATGTCTCCCGGGGCATGCCGCCGCTCGATGCCGCTTTGCGCGGGGCGCGCGAACTGATCGGGCCCGTGGTCTCCATGACCGTGACGCTCGCCGTCGTCTATGCGCCGATCGGTCTGCAGGGCGGCCTGACCGGAACGCTTTTCCGCGAGTTCGCCTTCACCCTGGCCGGCGCGGTGTTCGTATCGGGCATCGTCGCGTTGATCATTTCGCCGGTGATGAGCGCCAAGCTGCTGAAGCCCGGGATGGAGGAGCGCGGTTACGCGCGCGTCGTGTCGCTTTTCTTCGCGCGGTTGCGCAGTGCCTACGGGCGCGCGCTGGACAAAGTGTTCGCTTCGCGCCCCGCGGTTTATTCGGTATGGGCCGTTCTCGCTTTGCTTTGCCTCCCCATGTTCAAGATGTCGCCGGGCGAACTGGCGCCGTCCGAAGACCAAGGCATCATCTTCGGCATCGTCGACGCGCCGGCCAACGCCACGGTGGAGGAAACGGCGCGCTACGCCGCCGCGGCGAACGATATTTATTTCGGCGAACCGGAGACGGATTTCAGCTTCCAACTCACGCAGGCTTCGTCGGGCTTCAGCGGCATGCGGCTCAAACCGTGGAGCGAGCGGGAGCGCACGCCGAACGAGATTTTGCCCGGGCTTTCGGCCAAGCTGGAAAAAATCCCCGGGATCAGTGTGCGCGCCGTCACGCCGCCCGCGCTGCCCGGCGGCGGCAACTTTCCCGTCGAGTTCATTCTCGCCTCCACGGCGGAACCGGAGCAGATCCTCGAGATCGCGCGCCAATTGCGGGATAAGGCGGCGGCCAGCGGCATGTTCGCCTTCCCGCCGATCATCGACACGAAGATCGACCAGCCGCAGGCCGAGATTGTCATCGATCGCGACAAGGTCGCCTCCATGGGGCTCGATTTGCGCCAGGTCGGCGAGGACGTCTCGGCCATGGTCGGGGGGAATTATGTCAATCGCTTCAGCATCGGCGGACGCAGCTACAAGGTCATCCCGCAGATCAAGCGGGCCGGGCGTCTCAACCCCGGCCAGATGGAAAGCATTTATGTCACCGGTCCGGACAACCGTCTCATTCCGCTCGGGTCCGTGGCCACGATCAAGGAATCCGCCCAGCCGCGCTCGCTCAACCGCTTCCAGCAACTCAATGCGGTGAAGTTGAGCGGTGTGGCCATCCGGCCGCTCGACCAGGCGCTGCGTTTTCTCGAGGATGCAGCGGCGCAGATCATGCCGCCGGGTTATGTCATCGACTACACCGGCGAGTCCCGCCAGCTGCGCGCCGAGGGCGACAAATTCCTTCCCGCGCTGGCGCTCGCCCTTTTGCTCATATTTTTGGTCCTCGCCGCGCAATTCAACAGCTTCCGTGATCCGCTCATTATCCTGCTCGGCTCCGTCCCCTTGGCCATGTTCGGGTCGCTCGTCTTCACTTTCCTTAAGATGCCCGCGCCCAATGTGCCGTTCTGGACCGACGGGTGGACCACCACGCTCAACATCTACTCGCAGGTCGGTTTGGTCACTCTCGTCGGCCTCGTCGCCAAGAACGGTATCCTCATCGTGGAGTTTGCCAACCAGTGCCAGCTTCGCGGCCTGAACAAACTCGCCGCGGTGCGCGAGGCGGCGCGCGTCCGTTTGCGGCCCGTGCTCATGACGACCGTGGCCACGGTGGCCGGACACTTCCCCCTGGTGCTGGTCAGCGGGGCGGGTGCGGCGGCGCGCAATTCCATCGGTCTCGTCCTCGTCGGCGGCATGGCGATCGGCACGATCTTCACGCTTTTCATCGTGCCTTGTCTTTATGTCCTGCTGGCCAAGGATTCGGCCAAGTCGCGCGCCGCTGCTCCCGTCGCCGCCACCCCGGTGCCGGCGGGTGTGTGAGTCCCATACCAAGTCCCAAAAGATTTTAGACGTTGTTACTTGAGGTAGGGATGAGCGGACCTCCGGCTCGTAGAGCTTGCGGCTCGGAGAGTTCGCTCGTCCGCTTTCTTTCCAACGGACACGCGAGCCGCGTGTCCCTACCCTCAAAACCTTGTTCGATAGTCCAGATCCTTTTCTGGTTTGGTCTCAGGTGCGGGTTTAGCCTTGACCGCAGGCAAGGCGCTGGGATCCC
>JAFMJK010000109.1 GCA_017853515.1 Chthoniobacterales bacterium
TCAAGTTGGGCGGGTCGGAATGCAAGCAACAAATATCACCGTCGGTTACGTCGGTTGGCTTTCGACAGATGCACCCTCGATTTGCCCGCGCAGCATCCGCGCGATCTTCATGAACTCCCGGCCGACCGCGCTTTCCTGCGCGCGCGCCACGACGGGCATGCCCGTGTCTCCCGCTTCGCGCGTGGCCATGTCGATGGGAATCTCGCCGAGCAGCGGGACTCCCAAGCGGTCCGCCTCGCGCTGGCCCCCGCCGCGTCCGAAGATGTCATAGCGATTGCCGTCACCCGGACACAGGAAGTAACTCATGTTTTCCACGATCCCGAGGACGCGCACATTCGTCTTCCCGAACATGGCCACCGCTTTGCGCGCGTCGATCAGCGCGACTTCCTGGGGCGTGGTCACCACCACGGCGCCGGCCAGCGCCACGGTCTGCACCACGGTGAGTTGGATGTCTCCCGTGCCCGGCGGCAGGTCGAGAATCAGGTAATCAAGGTCACCCCAGTCGACCTGACGCAAAAATTGCTGGGTGTAACGCGTGACCATGGGTCCGCGCAGCACCGCCGGCGTGTCCGCGTCGGTGAGAAATCCCATGGACATGAGCTTCAACCCGTAGCGCTCGATCGGCACGATGCGGTTGTCCTCCGTGGCGCAGGGCTGTTCTGTCGTGCCGAACATCAGCGCGATGCTCGGACCGTAAAGATCGCAATCGCACAGGCCGGTGCGCGCGCCACCCAGACTCAAAGCCTGCGCGAGATTCGAGGCCACGGTGCTCTTGCCCACCCCGCCTTTGCCGCTGGCCACCGCAAGGACGTGCTTCACACCCTCGATGCGCGTCGCCCCCGGCGAGGCGGCCGCGGGCGGTTTTTTCAAATCGATGAGCACATGCGGCGTGCGCACACCCGGCAGGGCGGAGAGCGCCTGCATGCATTCGCGGTGGACCTGCTGCGCGATCTTGGGATCCTCCACCGCGAGCGAGAGCTTCACGAAAACCTCGTCTCCCCGCACTTCGGCGTTCTCGACCAGACCGAAGGAAACGATATCGCGGCTGAAGCCGGGATATTTCACCGCCCGCAGCGCCTCGCGCACGGTTTCCGCGTTCAACTGCGACATAAGCCGGTCATTCTCTTTGCCCTCATCCCGTCTCAAAAGGATTTTCGCAAATGGCTCGGAAGAAATCCGAGCGCTTCGCGGTATTTTGCCACGGTGCGCCGCGCCACGGGCAAGCCGTCGGCCTTGAGTTTGTCCATGATCTGCTGGTCGCTCAGCGGCTGGTGCGCGTTTTCCGCCCGGATGAGCGCGGCGATGGCGTCCTTCACGCTCGTGTTGCTCACTTCGGCGCCGTCCGCCGTGGTGTATCCCGTGGTGAAAAAGAATTTCATTTCGAAGATTCCCTGCGGCGTGGCCACCGTTTTGCCGGCAATCGCGCGGCTCACCGTGGTCTCGTGCACCCCGACCACCTGCGCCACCTGAGCCATGGTCATCGGCACCAGCGCGGAAACACCCTCTTCCAGGAACGGCCGCTGCCGTGCGGCGATCTCGCGCGCGATGGCCAGGATGGTCTGCTGGCGCTGCTGGATGCTCTTGATGATGAATTTTCCGCCGCGGATTTTGTCGCGCAGGTAACCGCGCACCTCCGGGGTTCCCCCCGATTCGCCGAGCAGGTCGCGGTAGCTCCGGCTGATGCGCAGGTGCGGGATATTGTCCCGCACGAGCGAAACGGCATAGTCGTCGCCGACTTTTTCGATGATCACGTCGGGCGAAAGCGCCTGGGCGGCTTCCCCCGCGAAAGCGCGCCCCGGCTTGGGATTGAGCTGCGCGATGAGCGCGCCGGCTTCGCGCACTTGCTCCTGACCGATCCCCAGAGCGGATGCGATCTCGGCGAATTTTTTCCGACCCAGCAGGTCGAGGTGGCTTTTGACGATGTTTGTCGCGGCCGCGTGCGCGTGATGCGATCCGAGCCTCGCCAGTTGCAACGAGAGACACTCGGACAAATCACGCGCCCCGACGCCGGGCGGATCCATCGTTTGCAGGGTGTGCAACATCTCGATGGCCTCCGCGGTTTCCGCCCGGGCCTCGTCCGCCACCTCCTCGGGCGTGGCGGCAAGATAGCCGTTCTCGTCGAGATTGCCGATGAGGAGCGACGCGATGCGGCGTTGCACCGGATCGAGGGCGAGGCGCCCGAATTGGTTTTCCAGATGCCCGGACAATGTTTCCTGCGGCGCGACCCCTTCGAGAAAACGCATGCGCCGCGCTTCCGCTTCGGGATCGACCGCGCCCTGCGCGGAAAAGTCGCTCCAGTCTTCTTCCAGACGCTCCATCTCGTCCGTTTCCGCCGCATCCCCGTCCCCAGCGTCTTCGGTGTCGGTTGCCTCCTGCTCCGGCGGTTCCTCCTCGAGAACGGGATTGGTTTCCAATTCCATGCGGACCATCTGCTGCAAGTCCAGCGCCGTGGCCTGCAGAATCTCCAGGCTCTGGCGCATTTGCGGCGACAGAATCTGGCTCTGCGCCATCTGGGCGCTCTGCTGCAGGACGGGCATCCCTCCAGAAGGCCGTGCCGACTAAACCACTGCAAGCAATTTTCGCGCCAACTTTCAGGCCACAGCGAACAACGTCTGGCCCAAGGCGGGAAAAATATCGGCCTCAAGGGACGACGATTCCCCGCGCGCCGCGCGCAGCGCCGCGACATAGGCGACCATGGCCGCATTGTCGGTGCAGAGCGAGGGTTCCGCGAACAAGACGCGCAGTCCGTCCGCCTCCGCCGCGCGGGCCAGTCGCTCGCGGAGGCGCGCGTTCAACCCCACCCCGCCGCTCACCGCGATGAGATCGCGCCGGCAACTCTTCGCCGCCTCGACCGCCTTGTGCACCAGAACATCGACCACCGCCTCCTGGAATCCGGCACACAGATCGGCGCGGTCGGACTCCGCCGTCTTGGGCAACAGATAACGCACCGACGTTTTCAGCCCGCTGAAGCTGAACTGGAAGTCGCCCGAACACTTCATGCTCCGCGGAAATTCGAAGCGCGTGCGGCTTCCGGCGCGCGCTTCCGCTTCGATCAAGGGACCGCCCGGATAGCCGAGACCGAGCAGCTTGGCCACTTTGTCGAACGCCTCGCCCGCCGCGTCATCCAGCGTGCGGCCGAGAAGTTTGTAACGGCCCGCCCCTGCGATATCGACGAGCAAGGTGTGACCGCCGCTGACCACAAGTCCGACCGAGGGCGGAATTTCCGCACGCCCGAAAAACGGCGAGAGCAAATGCCCCTCGATATGGTTCACCGCAAGAAACGGTTTGTCCAAGGCCAGCGCAAAACCCTTGGCCGCCGCGGATCCGACCAGCAGCGCGCTGGCCAAGCCGGGCCCGGTCGTCGCCGCGAAAACGTCGATCTCGCCAAGCCCGACGCCCGCCTGGCTCAGCGCTCCTTCGACCACCTCGCGCACGTGGGCCAGGTGGTTGCGCGAGGCGACTTCCGGCACGACGCCGCCGTAAGCCGCGTGCACCGACGCCTGCGAAGCAATCACCTGCCCGAGCAAATCTCCGGGAAAGCGCAGCACCGCCGCGGCCGTCTCGTCGCACGAGGTCTCAATGGCCAGAACCAGAGGCGTGCTCAACCCTCCTTGGACGGCACCTTGCCCGTCCCCTCCCTCGCGTGGAGCAACACGCCGCGCAAGGCATCGACCGCGCGCTGCAGCGGCATATCCTCGAACTCGCCGACCTCCTCTTTCTTGGTTCCCTCCGGCAAAGCGTCCTGCCGCCTCAGCGCGAGCAAGCGCGCTTCGTCATCTGCCGACATCGTGGCGCGGATGTGCGGCGAGACACCTTTTTCGTGAATCGGTTGTTTCCCGGGCGTGAAATATTTCGCCGTGGTCAAACGCACCGCCGATCCGTCGGGCAGCGAGATCACGCTTTGCACCGAACCCTTGCCGAAGGTTGTCTCGCCGACGAGCAACGCGCGGCCCGTATCCTTGAGCGCGCCGGCCACGATCTCCGCCCCGCTCGCGCTCGAGCCGTTGATCAGCACGGCGACAGGATACGAACGCGCCTTGTGGCCTTTGCCCGGGGCGAGATAGCGGCGCTCCGCCGCGGCGGAACGTCCTTCGGTGTAGGCGACGAGCGAGCCCGAGGGCATGAATTCCCCGGCCACATCGACCGCCGCGGTGAGGAGGCCGCCCGGATTGAAACGCAGATCGAGCACGAGCGCGTCCATGTCCTGCTTTTCCAGGTCCGCCAGCGCGCGCGCGAACTCTTTGCCGGTCGGCTCGCTGAATTGCGTCACGCGCACATAGCCGATGCGCGGTCCCGTGCCGGTGTCGAGAATGCGCGCGCCGAGCACGCTGGGAACTTTGATCACCTCGCGCTCCATGTTGAATTTCATCGGCCCGGATTCCTTCTCGCGGGCCACCGCAATTTTCACCTCGGTGCCGGGCGGGCCGCGCAATTTGTCGACCGCGTCACGCAGGGTCATTTTTTCAGCCGACTGGCCGTCGATCTCGAGGATCACGTCGCCCGGCAGCAAACCCGCACGAAAGCCGGGCGTCCCCTCCATCGGCGCCACGATGGTCAGCCGGTCGTTCTTCATTCCCACGACCACGCCGAGTCCGCCGAATTCGCTCTTCGTGTCCTCCTGCATGCTCGTGAAATCCTTCGGGTCCATGAAATCGCTGTGCGGATCGAGCTCGGCCAGCATCCCGCGCAACGCGTTGTAGGCGAGGTCCTCGTAGCCGGTCTTGTCCTCGTCCACATAGTCTTGGCGCACCAGCTCGATAGCCCGCGCCAAGGTCTTCATTTCTTTGTAAGGCGAAACATCCCCGTCATCCTGCGCGAGGGCGGCACCGGGCAAGAAAACGATGGCCGTGATAAGCCGGCGGAGAAACATGGCCTTTAACTACCACGCCCCCGAGGCACCGGCAAATGCCGGAAGCCGCTTGGCGCAGGCTCTGAAGGCTGGAACTATGCTCCGGTGAAAACCGGCATCGCTCTCGGATCGAATCTCGGTGACCGCCGCGCGCAAATCGCGGCGGGGCGCGACTTCCTGATCGGCCTGCACGAGGGCCCTGATGCGCCATTGTCCTCCGGCCTTTACGAAACCGAACCGGTCGAATGCGCCCCGGGCACGGCCGCCTTTCTCAACGCGGCGGTCGAAATCGAAATCTCCCTCGCGCCGATGGAGCTTTTGCAAAAACTTCGCGCTTACGAGCAAACCCTGGGCCGCGCCAAAGATCGTGCGAAAAACAGTCCGCGCGAAATCGATCTCGATCTTCTCTACGCAGACAATCTACGTCTCGATTCCTCCACCCTTGTGCTGCCCCACCCGCGCATGGCCTCGCGCCGATTCGTCCTTCAACCGCTGGCCGATATCCGCGCCGACCTCGTCTTGCCCGGACAAACGGCAACCGTGGCGCAACTTTTGTCCGGGCTTCCACCCGAACCCGCCGTGCGCCTCGTCGCGCGCGACTGGTGAAGGAGGCTTGCTGCCGCCCGGCTTCGGCGCGAGATTGGGCGGCCATGAAAGGCATTGCCGGCGAATTCCAAGCGCGCAAAGCGGACGGACGCAAGATTGCCGCGCTGACCGCCTACGATTACCCGACGGCGCGTCTGGTCGACGAAGCCGGGGCGGATCTCATTCTCGTTGGCGATTCGCTCGGCATGGTCGTGCTTGGATACCCCGACACCACTCAGGTGACGCTGGCAGACATGATTCGTCACACCGGAGCGGTGACGCGCGGGGCGAAGAATGCGCTCATCGTCACCGATCTACCCATCGACACCTACGACACACCGGACCAAGCCGTGGCCAGCGCACGCCAACTCATCGAGGCCGGAGCGCGAGCCGTCAAACTCGAAGGCGGCGCGGCGGTTGCCCCGCAGATCCGCGCGCTCGTTGCCGCGGGTATTCCCGTCCTCGCCCACATCGGCATGCTTCCGCAGCACATCCGCGAAGAGGGCGGATACAAAATCAAAGGCCGCACCGCCGAGGAAGCCGAGGCCATCCGCCGTGACGCGGTCGCCGTGCAGGAAGCGGGCGCCTTTGCCGTGGTCATGGAAATCATCATTCCCGGCCTCACCGCCGAAATCACCCCGTCGCTGCAAATCCCGACCATCGGCATCGGCAGCGGCGAAGGCTGCGACGGACAAATCCTCGTCCTGCACGACCTGGTCGGACTCTACCCGTGGTTCAAACCGAAATTCGCCAAGCAGCGCGCCGAGACGGCCGCGGCCATTACCACTGCGGTGCGCGAATACGTCGCCGATGTGCACGGCGACACGGGGATGACCCCTCCGTAAGGTGGATCGCGCCATGGACGGCGCGATGCACCTCAGACAATCAAATTTTCAACGCCTTGAGCGTGGCCAGCGCGGACTTCGGGTTGTTCACGCGCAGGATAAGCAGCCCGCGCACATCGCCCGGATGGCTGGCGAGGTAAGCGTATTCGATGTTGACCTTCTTTTTGGCCAGGGCCTTGGCGATTTTGGTCAGGGCACCCGGTTGGTTGCGGTTCTCGACCATGAGGACGTCGCTTTCCACGACCAACGTGCCGCGCTCCTCGAAAATGGAGAGAGCACGCTTCGGATCGCTGACCACCAAGCGGACCACATTGTGGTCCGTGGTGTCCGAGGTGGAGAGGCCCCAGATGTTGATCCCTGCCTTGGCCAGCGTTTCGCAGACGGAGGCGAGGGTTCCGGGTTTGTTTTCGATGAAGACGGCGAGTTGGTTGACGATTTTGACCATAAGACTTTTGTGAAAATTTCCGCCGCGCCATGAGGACGCGGTGCTGACCGGAAGGTATGCCCTCTCTTCCAGTTTCTCAATCCCCATCAGTCAATCTTCGCGTCCTTCGTTACCTTCTGTTCAAATCACCCGCTGGCGCGCGGCCCGCTCCGCGCTTATGCTGGCAGGTTATGTCCTTCCGCCTCGCCTCACCCCACGCACCCTGCGGCGACCAAGGGCCGGCGATCGACAAACTGACCCGGTCGCTCGAGGCGGGCAACCGGCACCAGACCCTTCTCGGCGTGACCGGCTCGGGCAAAACTTTCACCGCGGCCAACATCGTCCGCAACCTCGACCGCCCCACGCTGGTCATCTCGCACAACAAGACGCTGGCCGCACAACTTTACTCCGAGTTCAAGCAGTTCTTCCCCGACAATGCCGTCGAGTATTTCGTCAGCTACTTCGACTACTACCAGCCCGAGGCCTACATCCCGCGCACCGACACCTACATCGAGAAGGATTCCTCGATCAACGAGGAGATCGAGCGCCTGCGCCTCTCCGCGACCAG
>JAFMJK010000110.1 GCA_017853515.1 Chthoniobacterales bacterium
CGATGGAAGTCGAACCCGAGGACGACAGCGCGTTGCCGGACGATCCGGAGGAATAAAGGTGGTTGGCGCCGTCCCGGCGCGATTTCAGATCGGATTCAGCGCGAGGGGGACATCGCGATGCACCGTTGTCAGCGCGGCAAACACTCGGTCATCCAGCCGAGCAACTCTCCGATCGTCGCTTCGCTTTCGTCGCCCATGTTGGAGACGCGGAAGGTCGTCCCTTTGATTTTGCCGTAGCCGCCGTTGATCGCGACTTTGTGCTTCTTCTTCAGGGCGGAGCAGTAAGCGGACACGTCGATGTTCCTGTTGTTCTTCACGCAGACCAGCGACTTGGAGCGATAACCCTCGCGGGCGAAGTGTTCGAAGCCGTTGGCTTCGACCCAGTCGGAGACCATTTCGTTCAGCTTGGCGTGGCGGGCATGGCGGTTGGCCACGCCCTCCTCGAAAATGTCGTCCAACTTCGACTGCAGGGCGTAGATGTGCCCGGTCGTCGGGGTGCTCGGGGTCATGAACTTTTCCCAGTTTTTGTGGAATTCGATGAAATCGAAATAGTAGCCGCGGTCCGGCATGGTGGCGGCGCGGGTTCGGGCCCGTTCGCTCGCGCTGAAGAGCGCCAGTCCCGGAGGCAAGGCCAGCGCCTTCTGGCTTCCGGTGAGCAGAACATCGATGCCCAGTTCGTCCATCGGAATCGGCACGGTCGAGAAAGACGACACGCTGTCCACGATGAACATGACCTCGGGATATTTCTTCACTACCGCGGCGATGTCGGCGAGGGGATTGAGCACGCCGGCCGAGGTCTCGTTGTGGATGAGAGTGACGGCATCGAAGCCGCCTTGGGAAAGTTTCTCGTCGACCATCTCGGGCAGGATGGGTTCGCCCCACTCGACCTGCAGGCCTTCGGCCTGTTTGCCGCAGCGCTTGCTCACGTCGAGCCACTTGTCGGAGAACGCGCCGCACATGCAGTTGAGCACTTTCTTCTGCACGAGATTGCGGATGGCTCCCTCCATCACGCCCCAGGCGGACGAGGTCGAGAGATAGACCGGGCCCTTCGTGCCGAAGAGTTCCTGCAGGCGCGGATGCATCGACTCGTAAAGGGAGGAAAATTCGCTGCCGCGGTGGCCGATTTGCGGATGGCAGAAAGCGCGGAAAGTTTTTTCCGATACTTCCACGGGTCCGGGAATGAAGAGTTTCACGTGGCCGTCGGGCGTCAGGTTGGTCGTGTTGAGCATAAGATCAGTTTTCCCAAATGAAGTGTTCGAGTCTCAGCTTGCGGGCGCGCTGTTCAAGCTCTTCGCGTTGCGCGCCGCTGGCGGATGCCATGAGGTCGTAGATGGCAACCGCGGCGGACCAATCCTTTTGTTCCTCGAGCAGGCGGGCGGCTTCGAGGCCGGCCTTGAGAAACCAGAACTGGTCGCTGCCTTGGCTGGGAGGACGGTCGAGGATTTCGCGGTAAAGTGCGAGCGCTTTTTCCGCCTGCCCGCGCCGTGCCAGCGCGGCCGCCCGTTTGCAGGCCGCCTGATCGCGCCAGTCCGCGGGGACAGCCTCGTCCGAGGCCAGTTCCGCGTAGGCGGCGGCGGCTTCGTCCAATTTGCCCGGGTCTGCCGCGCCCAGGGCGAAAAGAATGTCCCCGCGTTCCATGCGCGCGGCGTGCCGCACCTCATCCGGCGGCTCGGACGCGAGGATGCTGTCCTGCAGCGCAAGCGCATCGGCGAATTTGCGCTGGCGGAGCAGCAGGGACGCCTGCTCGAAGCGCGCGCGGTGGCGCAGCCCGCTCTGGCCCAGGGCCAGTTCGTTGAACCAGACCAGCGCGCGGTCGGCCGCCGCCTCGCTCATGCTGCGTGCCGCGGCCTGTGCCGCGAGAAATTTGGCCAGAGCGGAGGTATTCGCATCGGGCTTCTCGGCCAACTGCGCGAGGATGGTCTCGGCCGCCGCGTGGTCGCCGCCGCGCGAATGCAGTTCGGCCAGCTTGAAGTTCACATCGGTCGCCTCCGGCGCGTCCGGGTATTTGGCCAGAAATTCCTCGCAGGCTGCGATGAGTTCGCCGCGCGCTTTGGAGCCGGCGTTGTCGGCGGTAAAAATTTCCGCCGCCTCGAGCGCTGCCGCCCGCGGAGGTGCCACCGCTTCCGGCTCGGCTGTTTTCAGAATGCGCTGCGCGGCCTCGGCCTCGCCCCGGGCCAGACGCCACTCGGCCAGCGCGAGCTTGGCTTGGAAGGCGTAGTCGGTCGACGGGGCGCGGCGCGCGAGCACCGAGAGATCGTCGATCTGTCCTTCGCGCGCCTCCGCCGCGGCGAGAAGGAATGACCATTGGAGCATCCGGGGATCGTCCGGAGCTGTCTCGCGAAGCTTCAACTCCGCCTCCCGCGCCAGTGCCAGGTCCTCCGTGGCCAGGGCGGTGATGAAGGCGTTGGCCGCCGCCGCGGATTTGGCGGCGGACGTTCCCGCGTTGCCGGCTGCCGCGTTGAAGGCCTCATACGCGCGGCGGTTGGAGCCGGCCGCGGCATGCGCCCGGCCGCGGAGCATATCCGTGTCATAGTCTTTTTCCGCATCCGCCGATTCCAGCAGGGTCAGGGCCTCGGCCGGTTGCCCCGCGGCGATCTTGGCTTCGGCCACCATCAATGCGGCTCGCTCCCGCGCGGCGGCGTCGAGTTCCGGCAAGGCGAGCAGTTCCTGCAGCGAGGCGAGCGCCGCTTCCGTTCCCTTTGTATCGAGGTCGAAGCGGGCCAGTTGCAGGGTCGCTTCGACGCCGCGCGGGTCGTCCTTTTTCGCGCTCCAGGAACGCAGGTCTCCCGAGGGGTCGGTGCCCGCGGCCTTTTCCAGCGCGATCCACTCTTCCATCGCGGGGCGCAGGGCGAAAGGCGTCATGCCGGCAGCGAGCGACTCGCGCAGAATCCCGCGGGCCTTGGCGCTGTCGCCCGACAGGGCGGCGGCACGCGCCGATCCGAGTCTCGCGTTGTCCCGCACGCCGGGCGGAATGTCCGGTGATTGCAGTGCGGCGTCGAATGCGGCCATGGCCGCGGCGCCGTTATTCTCCGCGAGCAGCAGGCGACCTTCCGCCGTCTTCAATTCGGCTGGTGGCAAAAGCGATTTGGTCGCGTATTCGCGCAGCAGTGCCCCGGTTTGCGCTTGGTCCTGCATGGCGAGCGACAGCTCCAGCAGCAGGCGTGCGCGCTGCGGATCTTCCGCGGACTTTGCCGGCGCTTGGGCGAGAACCGCTCTCGCCCGCGCGGGATCTCCCGACTCCGCGAAGATGCGGGCGAGGAGCAATGCGGCTTCGGGATCGCCGGGTGCGAGCGGCTCGAGCAGTTTGATCGCCGCCGCTTTGCCGCCTTCCGCCGCGAGGGCGGCTGCGCGCAGTATTTTCCATTCGCTGTTTCCTTCCTCGCCCGACGCGTCGAGCGTGGCCAGTGCTTCGCCCGGTTGTCCCGCAGCCATCTGCAAACGCGCGAGCAGGCGCGAAAGCTCGGCGCGGCTGCCGGTTCCTTTGCGTATGGCTTCCTTGAGCGGTGCGATGGCTCCCTGCGGCACGCCGTTGCGCAAAGCGGTCTCGGCTGCGGCGCGCACCTCCTCTGTCGCCGGTTGGGCCCGCAGCGCGAGCGGCAGCGCGAACAGAAGCAGCAGAATGGTCTTGTTTTTCATTTTCCGAGCAGTTTCCGCAGGTAGCGCCCCGTGTGGCTGGCCTCCGCCTTGGCCACGGCTTCCGGCGTCCCTTCCGCCACGATGCGACCGCCCGCCTCGCCGCCCTCGGGGCCGAGATCGACGATCCAATCGGCGCATTTGATCACATCCATGTTGTGTTCGATGACCATCATCGTGTTTCCGGCATCCCGCAGCTTGAACAGCACCTGCAGGAGTGTGTCCACATCGGAAACGTGCAGTCCGGTGGTCGGCTCGTCGAGCACGTAGAGTGTTTTCGAGCCGGACCTTTTGGAGAGTTCGGTCGACAATTTGATCCGCTGCGCCTCGCCGCCGGAGAGCGTGCTGGCCGGCTGGCCGAGGGTGAGGTAACCGAGCCCGACCTCCTGCATGGTAGCCAGCTTTTCCGAGACGGCCGGGACGGCGCGGAAAAACGAGAGGGCCTCGTCCACCGTCATGGCGAGGATGTCGGCGATGTTCTTCCCCTTGTAGGTAATTTCCAGCGTTTCGCGATTGTAACGGCGCCCGTTGCAGACGTCGCAGGTCACGAAAACATCGGCCAGGAAATGCATCTCGACCTTGAGCACTCCGTCGCCCTGGCAGTGCTCGCAGCGTCCGCCCTTCACGTTGAAACTGAATCTCCCCGCGTCGTAGCCGCGCACCCGCGCCGCGGGCACTTGGGAAAACAACTCGCGGATCGGACCGAACGCGCCCGTGTAGGTCGCGGGATTCGACCGCGGTGTGCGGCCGATCGGCGACTGGTCGACCACGACCATGCGGTGCACCTGCCCCGCACCGAGAATGGCCCGGTGGGCCCCCGGAGTTTCCTTTGCGCGGTAAAGGTCGCGGGCCAGCGCTGCGCGCAGGATGTCGTTGACCAACGTCGATTTGCCGCTGCCCGAAACGCCGGTCACGCAAACGAAACAGCCCAGCGGAAAATGCGCATCGAGGTCCTTCAAGTTGTTCGCTTTTGCCCCTGTCACGCTGAGCCATCCGTCGGACTCGCCCGCGACGAGCGCGCGCGGGGTGAGGGGCGGATTGCGTCGCGTCGGGACGCGGATGCGCAGCTGGCCGCTCAGGTAGCGCCCGGTCAGCGACTGCGGTGCGGCCGCGACTTCCTTCAGCGTGCCCTCGGCCACCACTTTGCCGCCGAGCGGGCCGGCGCCCGGGCCGATGTCGATGATATGGTCGGCCGATTCGATCGTGTCGTGGTCATGCTCGACGACGAGCACGGAGTTCCCGAGGTCGCGCAGGTTCTTCAACGTGGCGATGAGCTTCTCATTGTCGCGCTGGTGCAGGCCGATGCTCGGCTCGTCGAGCACGTAGAGCACGCCGGCGAGACCGCTTCCGATTTGCGTGGCCAGACGGATGCGTTGTGCCTCGCCGCCGGAGAGCGTGCCGCTTTCACGGTTGAGCGTGAGGTAGCCGAGCCCGACTTGTTCGAGGAAGGCCAAGCGCCGCGCGATTTCGCCGATCACCTCGCCGGCGATCGCTTCCTGCTGTCCCTGCAGATGGAGGGAGCCGAACACCTCCGCCGCGCGGCTTATGGTCAGATCGCAGAACGCGTGGATGTCGAATTCCTCGCCTTGGCCGGCGGCGAGCGTGACCGCGAGAATTTCGGGGCGCAGGCGCCGTCCGCCGCAACGCGCGCATGGCCGGCGGTTCATCAGCGCCTTGAGTCGCTGGCGCAGCGATTCGCCTTTGACCCTGGCCAGCAGGTGCTCGAGCTGCGCGAGCAAGCCCTCGAAGGGTTTGGTGATGGTTTGCTTGGCCGACCCGCCGTAGCGGATCTCCAGGGCGCGGTCTCCCGTGCCGTAAAGCAAGGTCTCGCGGAACGAGTCCGGCAGGCGGGCGAGGGGAACATCCGCGCGCACGTTGGCATCCTTGGCCAAGGCCGCGGTCAGCGCGGCGTAGTAGGCCTCCATCTTCGGCGTGCCCTTGCGCCAAGCCACGATGGCGCCGTCGTCGAGGGACTTGTCCGGATCGAGAACGAGGTTCGGATCAAAATACGGCTCGGTCCCGAGCCCATGGCACGCGGGACAGGCGCCGAGATGGCTGTTGAAGGAAAAATGCTGCGGGGTCAGGCGCGGGAGAGTGAAGCCCGTGCGCGGATTGCAGAACGCGGTGGAAAAAGGGTGGTCGGTGAACTTCGTGTCTCCCGGCGGCTGCACCGCGGCAACCAGTTTTCCCTCGCCCCAGCGCAGTGCCGTCTCCACGGAATCGGCGAGGCGTTGTCCGAGTCCGGGTTTGAGCACGAGCCGGTCGACGACCGCTTCGATCGTGTGGCGGCGTTTCTTGTCCAAGCGAATTTTGTGCTCCGTTCCCAACTCGGCGATCTCGCCGTCGATGCGCGCGCGGACGAAACCTTCCCGCCGCAATTTCTCCACGATGTCCCGGAATTCACCCGCCTCGCCCCGCACCACCGGCGCGAGCAGCATCAGCTTGCTCTCTGCGGGAAAAGAGAGGATGGCGTCGGTGATTTGTTGCGGCGTCTGGCGCCGGATCACTTCGCCCGTTTCCGGGTCGTGGGGCACGCCGAGGGCGGAGTAGAGAATGCGCAGGTAATCGTAGATCTCCGTGGTTGTCGCGATGGTCGAGCGCGGGCCGGCCGCGGCCGTGCGCTGCTCGATGGCGATCGCCGGGGAAAGTCCCTCCACGAAATCGACATCCGGCCGCTCGAGCCGGTCGAGGAACTGCCGTGCGTAAGCCGAAAGGCTTTCCACGTATTTGCGTTGTCCCTCCGCGTAGAGCGTGTCGAACGCCAGCGACGACTTGCCGGATCCGCTCGGGCCGGTCAGCACGACGAGGCGGTTCCGCGGGATGACCACGTCGATGTTCTGCAAGTTGTGCTGCCGCGCCCCTTTGACGCGGATCACTGCAGGTTCGGAGGAAGTCTTCACGGAGAACCGGCAAGAATAAGGCGGTGCCGTGCACTGCGGGAAGGGGAATGTCGGCCCCGGCTCGCTTCCGGAACCAGCAGGAAAGAGAATTCGCCGCGGGCGACTTGTCAGCCCTGCGGGACGAGTTTGAGGTCGTCGAGATAGAGGAAGCCGTCGGTGTCGGTCAGTTCGAAACTGATTTCCACGAGGGCATCGGAGGTGAGCTTCTCTTTGTTCAGATCGCGTTGGTTTTTGAACGCGATTTTGAAGTCTTTGCTCACGGTCGACCAAGTTCCCGAGGCCCGGAAGTCCGACGATGACCGGTCGGAGTCCACGATCCGGTTTCTTATTCTCTCTACGGCACCGCGCTCGCCGCGGACGAGGCGGTCTTCGCCGAGTTGTTTGCGGGCGAGCCAGCTGACGGTGCAGGTGGCATTGGCCACTTTGTTGCCTTTGGTTTGGAAGCTCAGCTTGTAGGTCTTGCCGATTTCCAGTTGCACGTTCTGGCGGAGTAAGAAGAAGTTGGAGGGCGCGCCTGTGCTGCGTTGCTCACCGCTCGCCGAGTAGATCGCATAGCCGGACTCCTGCCCGCCTGTTCGGTCAAACGCCGAGGTCGCGGGAAGAACGACGCGGGGGGAACCGGGGGGCGCCGTGTAGCCGAACTTGAGGGCGCGGGTCCCCTCCACCGGCTGCGCTCCCGGATC
>JAFMJK010000111.1 GCA_017853515.1 Chthoniobacterales bacterium
CCACATCGGGGAAGACAAGGACCGGTGCGTTGCCGCCAAGTTCGAGCGAAAGCAGTGTGTGGGTCTTGGAGGCACCGTCCATGAGGATGCGACCGACGCGCGTGCTGCCCGTGAAACTGATCTTGCGGACCGCGGGATGATCGAGCATGGCCTGTCCGATCGACGCAGCTTCACCGTTCACAAGATTCAAAACGCCGGCAGGAAGACCCGCGTCTTGCAGACACTGCGCGAGCAGCATCGCGGTAAGCGGGGTGTATTCGCTGGCTTTGGCCACCACGGTGCAACCGGCGCCAAGCGCCGCCGACCAGCATCGCGCCGGATTGTAGGCGGGAAAATTCCACGCGGTGATCGCGCCCACCACGCCGAGGGGCTGGTGGATGACGGACATACGCTTGTTGTTGCGCGCCGCCTGCAACACCGTGCCGGCGTTGCGTTTCCCCTCTTCCGCATACCACTCGAAAAAATTCGCCGCGATGCGCCACTCGCCGATGGCCTCGACCAGCGGCTTGCCGCTCTCCATCACGGTGGTCCGCGCGTAGTGCTCCAACCGTTCGTGCATCAGGGCACCGGCTTTTTTCAGGATCACCGCGCGGTCGAAAGGATTGGTCGTGCTCCAACTCTTGAATGCCGCGCCGGCCGCCTCGATCGCCCGGATGGCATCCGAACCGTCACCGAAAGGAACGGTGGCCACCGTCGTTTCATCGGCGGGATTTTTCACCTCCCAAGTCCCGCCGCCCGAAGCCGGCGTCCATGTTCCGTTGATGAATTGGTTGTAGTTCGTTTCCATGATTTTTCAGTTCCGGGAGTGCACCTGCCGGCCGTTGACGAAGACCGACTCGGTGGTGATGGAGGTCAATTCCTCCACGGTCGTTTCCAGGGGATTCCGGTCGAGGATGATGAAGTCGGCGTATTTGCCCGGTTCGATGGATCCCTTGACCGCCTCGGTTCCTTCCGCCCACGCTCCGCCCATCGTGTAGGACTCGAGCGCCTCCGCCACGGTGATCGCCTCTTGGGGTGAAATCACTTTTCCGGAGTTGGTCCTTCTCGTCACGGCCGCACGGATGTTGTTCCAAGGATCGAAATTCTTCACCACGGGTGCGTCGGTGGACAAGGCGTAGCGGATGCCGTATCGGGTCAATGTTTTGATCGGATAGCAACGCTGCAAGAATTTGTCATCGAGGGACGCGAGGAAATTGTCACCGAGCTCGTCGAGAAAGACGGGTTGCGGCACCGCGACAATCCCCTGACTCGCGGCCTCCGCAAGGGAATCATCCGTGGGCAATCCGAAATGCTCGATGCGGTTCCTGACCGGTCCGAATTCCTGCTCGAGCGTTTTGTAAGATCCGAGCACCTCCGCGATGGCCCGGTCGCCGATGGCGTGCGTTCCGATGGCGAATCCGCGTTTCCGGATTTCACGTCCGAGCGAGAGAAACCGCTCGGCACCGATCCTCAGGATGCCCCGGTCGTCGCGATTGCGGTAGTTCCGCGAAAGGGCCGCGGTGCCGCTGCTCAGTCCGCCGTCGGCGAATAATTTGACCGTCGTCTGCCGACGCCATGGATCGGCATGGACCTCGGGCAACGGGAAAGCGACTTCTCCGCCGTCGGGAAGCAGCACGGGCATCAAGTTGACGCGCAGTCGCAAGATTTCGCCGCAGGCCAGCTCATAGGCGCGGCCGAGTTCGGGATGCACCGCGGGATCCGTGATGCTGGTGATGCCGTGGGCCAGCATCTGGCGTGCGCCGATGCGGATCATGTCGGCGAGATCTTCGACCGAGGCGGGAGGAATGTGAGCGGTGATCAGTCCCAGCGCGGTCTCGTAGAATTGTCCGTTGGGCGCGCCATCGGCCATGCCTACCGATCCGCCTTCCGGCGAAACGGTTTCGCGCGTGATCCCGCACAAGTTCATCGCCGCGGTGTTCACGCAGGCGATGTGGGCGCAGGTGCGGAGAAGATAGACGGGGTGCCGCGCCGTTGCCCGGTCGAGATCGGCGGCCACCGGCAAACGCTTGTCGGAGAGGACCGCCTCGTTGAATCCCCGGCCGATGATCCAGCGGCCGGGCTCGACCGTGCGCGATGCTTCCTTCACCCGTTCGATGATCGCGTCGATGGAGCCGATGCCGCGCAAATCCAGGATGTAGGCGGCTAGTTGCCCGACTTTCCACAGGTGGATGTGCGCGTCGTTGAATCCGGGCAGGACGGTCTTGCCCCGCAGATCGACCCGCGTTGCGCCGCCGAGATTGAAATCGCCGTCCTTTCCGGTTGCCGTGATCAGTCCGTTTTCAACGGAGAACGCCGATGCCACCGGGTTGCGCCGATCCTGGGTGAGCACGGTTCCGTTGAAAAAAACCGTCGCCATGCTCAACTGTTTTGTGCGCGGGCGATCGCTCCTTCGAGGACATCGAGTCCTTCGTGCAGTTGTTCCTCCGTGATGACCAGCGGCGGCATCAAACGGATGCAGTTGCTGTATAATCCCGCCCTGATGAGGATGATGCCGTTCGATACGGCGTCGCGGAGGATCTTGAGCGTGAGGTCGGGGTCGGGCGTGCGTTCGTTCCGGTCCTTCACGAATTCCACCAGGCGCATCGGTCCGAGTCCGCGGACATCGCCGATCAGGCTGTATTTCTTTTTCCACTCGGCGAGGCGCTGTTCCGTGATCTGCCCCACCTTGTTGGCGTGGGCGGCGAAGGCCGGTGTGGTCATCTCCCGGATCACCTCGAGCGCGGCCGCACAGGTGACCGGCGATCCGCCGTAGGTGCCGCCGACCCCGCCGAGATGGACGGTGTCCATGATCTCCGCGCGACCGGTGGTGGCCGAAATGGGCAACCCGGCACCGAGGGATTTGGCTATCGTGATCATGTCCGGAACGATGCCGTAATGCTCGCAGGCGAAGAGTTTTCCGGTGCGGAAACATCCGCTCTGGATCTCGTCGCAGATCATCACTGCGCCGGTCTCGTTGCAGATGTCGCGGATCTCCTGCAGGAAGGCGGCGGGCATCGGGATGAAGCCGGCTTCGCCCTGCACGGGCTCGATGAGGATGCAGGCCAGATCCGACGGATCCACCTGGCTGATGAGCGCGTTGCGCAAGGCACGGATGCTGTGGTCGACGTATTCCTCCTCGGTCATCTGCGGCGGCCGGCGGTAGGAATTCGGCGCGGGGATCCGGTAGATGTCCCCGCCGAACGGGCCGAATCCTTTTTTGAACAATCCGTATTTGGAGGTGAGGCTGAGGGTGAGCAGCGTGCGTCCGTGATATCCGCCCTCGAAGCAGATCACCCCGCGGCGCTTGGTGTAGTAGCGGGAGATGCTCACCGCGTTCTCCACCGCTTCGCTTCCGGAATTGGCCAGCAGGGTTTTTTTCGCGTGGTTGCCGGGTGTCACGCGGTTGAGGGTTTCGCACAGTTCCACCATGGGCTCGAAGGTGGTGACCAGCGCGCAGGTGTGGATGTATTTCTCGGCCTGGGCCTTGATGGCCGCCACCACTTTGGGCGGGCAATGACCGATGTTCATCACGCCGATGGCGCCCGCGAAATCGAGCAGGGTGTTCCCGTCGACATCCGTGACCACGGCGCCCTTGGCATCCGCCACGACCACATCGGTGGATTTGGCCAGACCCGCGGGTATGGCATCGGCGCGGCGCTGAAGGATGGCCTGACTGGCAGGTCCGGGAATGGGAGTTTTGAGTTGAATCGTCATGGGATGAAAGTTCAGCGCGCAGGTTTGAAGTTCGGATTTTTTCTGACCATCAGAACGGTGTAGTTGTCGCAGACCGGATCTTCGAGATAGCCGGGCACGAGCTTCACCGCTTCGAATCCGTTGGCCATCTGGCGGGACACGGTGGGATCCTTTCGTTTTCCGGCGATCAGTTCGGCGTAATAGTCCTCGGCCCGCATCGTCCCTTTGAGCGCACCATACCCGCTGAGCATGCCGTAAGTATACTGTCCCCGGAGATTGAGCCGTTCGACAGTTTGCTGGCGCGCATCATAAAGATGGCGCGCGATGCCGCGGCCGCGCCATTGCGGATGCGTGCCGATATCGAGCCCGAGAAGCCATTCCCCGTCGGGTTCGTGGGTGTTGAGAAAACCGCCGTCGATCACCTCGGCGAAAGTAGACGGCTTTTTCTCGTCGAGGTGATAGCGGATGGTGGTGGTCATTCCCACGACCTTGTCGCCGTCCGTGACGACGAACTGTCCCTCCGGAAAAATGCGGATGTGGTTGAGATAATGCGGCGCGCGGAAAAGCGCGTCCCTTGCCAGGGTCGGGAACACCGTTTCCTGCAGCGCCTCCAGCTGGGCGGCATGCTCGGCTCGGGTGGTCTGCACGACCAGTCCGTCCGCGGTTTTTTTGAGATAGGGAAAGCCGTCTTTCATGGGGTGGGAGGATGCTGTGGTGCGGCGCCTGAACGCATCGTTTTTTCCGGTTCCTTGCGGAACAGGGCAAGCCGCTTCACCGGCACGGCTTCTGCCGTGACCGGGGGAGCCGGAGTTGATGGATCCATGCCCGCGGTCATACGGTCAATAGACAGGCGTTGGCACGCCGCGGCAAGGGGGATCTGCGCCCCGCTTCAGAGAGACGATGGCGCTTCTTCGTACGTGTCCCAATCCGCGCGACGCTTGGCCAGCACATTGACCACGCGGCGGCCGTTGGCCTGCTGCACGGTGAAATCGAACCCGTCGCCGCTCACCGTCTCGCCCTGCTTGGGCAAATGCCCGAGCCGGTGCGTGACGTAGCCACCGATCGTGCTGACCTCGGGGCTGACCAGCTTGATGTCGAGCAGGTCGTTGAGTTCGTGCAGCGCGAACCCGCCGTCGAGCAGATACTCGTCGTCGGAAATTTTGCGGTATTCGGTTTCGTCGGAATCGAACTCGTCCTGGATCTCGCCGACCAGTTCGGCCAGCACGTCGTCGAGCGTGACCACGCCGACCGTGCCGCCGTATTCGTCGACCACCACGGCGAGGTGCGCGCCCTTGCCGAGAAAAAGTTTGAGCAGACGCTCGAGCGGCATCATTTCGGGCACGTGGATCAACTCGCGCTTGATCGAGAGCAGATCGTTCTTGTCGTGCTGCACGAGGGCGAGAAGGTCTTTGATGTGGACGAGGCCGACCGACTCGTCGAGATGGCCGCGGCACAGCGGATAACGCGTGTGCTTCGATTTCAAAGCCGATCCGACCGCGGCGTCGAAGCCCTCGTCAAGGTCGAGAAAGACCACTTCGCCGCGCGGCGTCATGATGTCGCGCACCACGCGCTGGCGCATGTCGAGGGCGTTGATGAGAATCTCGCGTCCAAGCGCACTGACCGGCGCGCCCTCGCCACTTGTGCTCGTCTCGAGCATGGAGCGCAATTCTTCGGCGGTGTGGGCCGATTCATGGCCCGGCATCGCTTTGAGACGGAAGATGTATTTGAGCACCCAGTCCGAACTCACGTTGATCACGTGGATGAAGGGGCGGAAGACGAGGTAGAAAATCCGCATCGGCCACGCGCAGAGGAGGAGGATCTGGCGCGCGCGGCGGATGGCCAAAATTTTCGGCGCCTGTTCGCCGGCCACGATGTGCAGGAAAGTGATGAGCGAAAAGGCGACGATGAAGGACAACGTGGCAATCAACTTCGGACTCTCCACGCCGGCGGCGGCAAACAAAGGACCGAGCAAACGCGCGATGAAAGGCTCGCCGGCCCACCCGAGACCGAGGCTGGTCAGCGTGATGCCGAGCTGCGCCGCGGAAAGATACGCCTCCATGTTGCCGAGGATTTCGCGCGCCATGCGCACGCGCTTGCCTTGGCGAATGCCTTCCTCGAATTGCGTCGAACGCACTTTGACCACGGCAAACTCGAACGCGACAAAGAAACCGTTGAGCAGCACGAGCACGGCGACGGCGAGCAATTGCCAGAGCGCGGTCTCGGGCGCGACCGGAACAGCGGAGGCAAAATCGTGGACGGATGACATGGTGTCGGGAACGGAAAGGCGAGCGGCGGACGCTGCGCCGTTCGACAAACTTCGTCAGAGGCGCCGGACCGCGGCGCGCGCGATCGCTTTTACCAGCTCGCCTTGGTGACCCCGGGGATGAGCCCCGCGCAGGCGAGCTCGCGGAATGTCAGGCGGGACATCTGGAACTCGCGGATGAAGGCGCGCTTGCGGCCGGAGACCCGGCAACGATTGGAAAGACGGACCGGGCTGGCGTTGCGCGGCAGTTGAGCCAAGGCGAGGTAGTCGCCCTTCTTTTTCAATTCGGCACGCAGGGCAGCGAATTTCTCCACTGTCTTGCGTTTGCGCTTCTCGCGCTCTCTCCATGCGGTCTTGGCCATAAAGTTCGAAAAATGGTCGTGGAGAATGCCCCGGAGCTGCCCCATGTGCAAGAAAAATCGCCGATTTTGCCAAATTTTCGTCTTGGGAGGGCGAAACAATTGACAGCACTTCAGAGAAGAATAATCCTCTCCCTCCCTCCGGACCGAAAAATTCCGAAGCCAACCCCATGAGCGACCCCAACAAACCCGCCGAACCGAAAAAAGAAACCGTCCGTATTGTTCTTCCGCCCAGGCGGGAAGGCGGCCCGACCGCAGCCAATCCGCGCGAAGCCGCGATGGTGAATCTTCCGCCCAAGCCCCTGCCGACCGCCACTGGTGCACCGCCGACCATGCCGGCACCGCCGAAACCTTTCAGCATGCCGACCAAACCCGCGGCCATGCCGGTTCCCGGAGGAGCCCCCGCTGCGCCGCTTCCGCCCAAGCCCGTTGCCGCTCCGATCGCCGCACCGAAACCGCCGATGCCCGCCGCGCCGGTCGCCGCGCCGAAACCTCCGATGCCTGCTGCACCGGTTGCCGCAGCGCCCAAGCCTCCTATGCCGGCAGCCGCAGTTCCCAAACCAGCGGCACCCGCGCCCGTTCCGATGGCGTCGGCGCCGAAACCTCCGATGCCTGCCGCACCGGTTGCCGCAGCGCCCAAGCCTCCTATGCCGGCAGCCGCAGTTCCCAAACCGGCGGCGCCCGCGCCTGTTCCGATGGCGTCGGCACCGAAACCTCCGATGCCCGCTGCCGCGGCTCCGGCAGTTCCCGCGCCCGCTGCGCCGAAACCTCCCATGCCGGCCGCTGCCGTGCCCGCACCGAAGCCGGCGACGCCTGCGGTTGCCGCGCCGGTTGCCGCACCGAAGCCTCCCACTCCCGCCGCCGCGGTTCCCAAGCCGCCAATGCCCGCCGC
>JAFMJK010000112.1 GCA_017853515.1 Chthoniobacterales bacterium
CAGCAGTCCGCTGCCGAGAATGTTCGTGCTTGTTCCGACCAACGTGCAGCAGCCGCCGAAGACCGCCGAGTAGGAAAGGGGGATGAGAAAGATGGAGGCGGGCACGCCGGCGCGTTTCGCCAAGTGAATGGCCACCGGCAGCCCGACCACAACCACGGGTGTGTTGTTGATGAAGGCCGAGAGGACGCCGGCCCCGACCATCATGACGAGCAAAAGCCCGCGTGGTCCGATGTTTCCCAAGCCTTCAAGGGCGACGAGCGCGCGGCTGATCGCGCCGGTCCGCTCCAACGCATAAGTGAGGACGAACATGGCCGCGACGGTCAACGGGGCGGCGTTGGCGAAAACCTTGAGCAACTGCCCGGTCTCGGGCAGCGAATTCTCCACGGGAAGTTGGGAGAGCAGGAGCAAAACGGCAAAAACGGCCAGGCCGGTGAGGTCGAGCGGCCAGCGTTCGCGCACGAATTGCACGAGCGCGAAAGCAACCAATGATAGAACGACGGCGATTTCCCAGGTCATGCCGCGCGAAAAATGCCTTCCGGAGGCTGGGGTGGCGAGCCTGAAATGGCTTTCTGTTTGCCCTTGCCCGGGGACACGGAATGGCTGAGCTTGCGCCGCGTGAAGTGGTCATTCCGTCTGGCGCGCCTTGCCGGCATCGATGTGCGCGTGCACGCCACGTTCCTGCTTTTGCTCGCTTGGTTCGGTTTCGCCTACTACGCGGACGGCGGGGCGGGGGCCATGGTGGTCGGGCTCACCTTCATCATTCTTCTCTTTGTCTGCGTTGTTCTCCACGAGTTCGGCCACGCACTGGCCGCGCGCGCCTACGGCATCGGCACGCACGATATCACGTTGCTCCCCATCGGTGGCGTGGCGCGCCTCGAGCGCATCCCGGAAAAACCCATGCAGGAGCTGGTCGTGGCGCTGGCGGGTCCGGCCGTCAACGTGGTCATTGCCGCGGGGCTATACATCGTGCTCGGACGTTTCTTCGAGTGGTCCGACTTGCTCGCCGTCGATCGCGAGCAGGGGAGCATTTTGGCCAAGCTTCTGGCCATCAACATCCTCCTCGTTGTTTTCAACCTTCTGCCCGCTTTCCCCATGGACGGCGGCCGCGTTTTGCGCGCCTTGCTCGCCACGCAGATGAAGCATGCCCGCGCCACGCGCATCGCAGCCAGCGTGGGGCAGATCATGGCCGTGCTGCTCGGCGTGCTTGGATTGGTCGGGAACCCCATGCTGCTCTTTATTGCGGTTTTTGTCTTTTTCGGTGCGCAGCAGGAGGCGCTTTACGCCACGGCGAAGGAAAATTTCGAAGAAACCCGCGTGCTGGACATCATGCAGCCGCTTCCGCCGGTTTTCTCCCGCGGGACCACTGTGCTTGCCGCGGTTCAAATGGCCATGCGCGACAGCCGCACGTCCTATCCCTTGGTCGACTCGGGACTGCGTATCCTGGGTTTGATCGCGGCGGAGGATCTGGCCCGGGCTTTGCACGACCGAGCGTCCGAGCCCGTTGACCGACTGGCGCGCGACCACACCGTTACCATCCCCGCGCAGGCCTCGTTGCTTGAGGCCCGCGCCATCATGCGCCGGGGATTGCAGCAAGATTATCCCGTGACGAACGAGACCAATCAGCTCGTTGGCTATCTCAGTCGTCAGGATCTCCCCGCCGGTTTCCTCGGCGCCGAACAAGCGGGACTCGCCCCGGTCGGAAGCGGGCGGTAAAATCCGCGCCGTCAATGATGATTTCCGGATTTCCTGTCCTCACGGCTGCGGAAGCTGCCTCGCTGGTAAACAATGACGACGTCATAGGATTCGGCGGTTTCACCCCGGCCGGCTCGCCCAAGGCTGTGTCGCGGGAGTTGGCCGCGCGCGCCATCGCCGAGCACGAAGCGGGCCGGCCGTTTTCCATTGGCGTGATCACCGGGGCAAGCACCGGACCGTCCCTCGACGGCGTCCTCGCGGCGAGCGATGCGATCAAATTCCGCACGCCCTACCAGAGCGATCCCGAACTGCGCAAACGCATCAACACGGGCCGGACGCAGTTTTTCGACATGCACCTTTCGCAATTGCCTCAGGCCGTGCGCTACGGGTTTCTCGGCGACCTCGATTGGGCGGTGGTGGAGGTCTGCGACATCAAACCCGGCGGGGAGGCAACCTTGACCAGCAGTGTGGGTGCGGCGCCCACGTTCCTGCACCGTGCCAAACGGGTCATTTTGGAGCTCAATCACCGGCATCCCGCGGCCCTGCGCGGTTTTCACGATATCTACGAACCGGAGGATCCGCCGACCCGCACGCACATTCCGATCTATCGCGCCGAGGACCGCATCGGCACCGAAACGGTGATGATCGATCCGGCCAAAATCGCCGGGATTGTCGAAACCGACTTGGACGACGAGGTCGGCGCGTTCGACGAACCGAACGAGGCGACGAAAATGATCGGCCGCAACGTGGCCGGGTTTCTGGCCGGGGAGTTGAGAGCCGGACGCATCAGACCGGACTTTCTCCCCATCCAGAGCGGCGTGGGCAACGTGGCCAACGCCGTGCTCTCCGCCATGGGGTCGCATCCGGAGATCCCTGCGTTCCGCATGTATACCGAGGTGATCCAGGATGCGGTCATCCACCTCATGCGCGAAGGCCGCATACTTTTCGCCAGCGGATCCTCGCTCACGGTCAGCCACGAAGTGCTGCGCGACCTTTACCGCGATCTGGAACAATTCCGCGGCAAGATTCTGCTCCGGCCGCAGGAGATTTCCAACCATCCGGAGGTCGTGCGGCGCCTCGGTATCATCTCGATCAATACCGCGCTGGAGCTCGATCTTTACGGCAACGTGAACAGCACGCACGTCATGGGGCGGCAGATGATGAATGGTATCGGCGGCTCGGGCGATTTCACGCGCAACGCCTACATTTCCATCTTCACATGTCCATCGCTGGTCAAAGGCGGGAAAATCAGCCCGATCGTTCCCATGGTCTCGCACCTCGATCACAGCGAGCACAGCGTGCAGGTGGTGGTGACCGAACACGGTGTGGCCGACCTACGCGGTCATTCGCCGCACGAGCGGGCCGAAATCATCATCGATCGCTGCGCCGACCCGCAATACCGGCCGCTCCTGCGCGAGTATCTCAAGCTCGGCGGCGCGGCCCACACGCCGCAGACGTTCGAGAACGCCTACGCGCTGCACCGTGCTTTCCTTGCGGAAGGAGACATGCGCAAAGCGGTCATCGGCACAAAAAAATAGTCGCGGCCCGGCCGTTTTGTTTGGCAAGGCGCCGTGCGGACGGCTATTTTCACAGGGATTTTTGGCCGCCCATGGATCTCAAAGCCTCACTCCAACTGCCCGACGGAAAGTCGGTTGATCTTCCCGTTCTCGTCGGGACGGAGAACGAGCACGCCGTGGACGTCCGCACGCTGCGGGATCAGACGGGCTACATCACGTTCGACGACGGCTTTGCCAATACCGGGTCGTGCATCAGCGACATCAGCTTCATCGACGGAGAGAAGGGGATCCTGCGGCACCGCGGCTACCGCATCGAGGACCTCGCTGGTGAGTCGATCTTCCTCGAGACGGCGTATCTGATCATCTACGGCGAGTTGCCGACCTCGAAGCAATTGTCCAAGTTCCGCGGGCGCATCGCCTCGAGCGCGTCCGTGCACGAGGGCATGCGGCTGTTCTTCCAGGGTTTTCCGCACACCTCGCATCCCATGGCCATCCTTTCGGCCATGCTCAATTCCCTCGGCTGTTACTACCCCGAGATGACCACGCACAATCGCGCCAAGGATCTCGAGCACTTCGACTGGGGGGCGGCGTTGCTTATTTCCAAAGTGCGCACGTTGGCCGCCATGTCCTACCGCGCCAAGCGGGGTCTGCCCTTTGTCTATCCGCGCTGGGATCTTCGCTATGCGGCGAATTTCCTGCACATGATGTTTTCCGAGCCGTATCACGACTACAATCCGAAGCCGGAAGTCACCGATGCACTCGACCTGATTCTCCTGCTCCATGCCGACCACGAGCAAAACTGCAGCACCTCGACGGTGCGCATGGTCGCTTCGAGCGGGGCCAACTTGTTTGCCAGCGTTTCCGCCGGAGTCAGCGCCCTCTGGGGTCCCTTGCACGGCGGGGCCAACGCGGCGGTCATCGAGATGCTCGAGGAAATTGCCGCCTCGGGCGACGACGGACGCAAGGCTGTCGAGGCGGCCAAGAAAGGCGAACGCCGCCTCATGGGCTTCGGGCACCGGGTCTACAAGAACTACGATCCGCGCGCCCGCATCCTCGGCGAGGCGGCCAAGCGCGTCCTGACCTCGATGGGTATCAGTGACCCGCTCCTTGGGATCGCCATGCATCTCGAGGAGGTGGCGCTGAAGGATGAATATTTCGTTTCGCGCAAACTCTACCCGAACGTGGACTTCTACAGCGGCATCATTCTCCGCGCCATCGGCATCCCGGTGGACATGTTCCCCGTGATGTTCGCCATCGGGCGCATGCCGGGTTGGATCGCCAACTGGCGCGAGGTGGCGACCAACCCGAAGATGAAAATCCACCGTCCGCGCCAGGTCTACAACGGCAAGACCGAGCGCGACTACGTTGCGATCGAAAAGCGCGGGGAATAACGGCGCGCAGGCCCGCTTTCGTGCGGCGAGATTGCCGCGCTCCAACGTCCCATGGTGTCTCAGGCGTCCGGCGCGTGGTGGATCGCGTTGTCCCCATCGCGAGTTGCAAGACGAAGTATCGCGCCGGGACGGCGCGATCCACCTTGCCACTTCGCGACTGATGCCATCGCAGACCCGAAAAGGATCTGGACTATCGGACAAGGTTTTGAGGGTAGGGACACGCGGTTCGCGTGTCCGTTGGAAAAGCGGACGAGCGGGCCGCTCGTCCCTACCTCAGGCAACAAAACTTAAAATCTTTCGGGACTTGATATCAGTCTTCGCTCGCTGCCTCGTATTTGACGAGCCAAGTCGGATCCTCGACCAGGAACTGCGGCTTGCCTTTGTGCGCCGAGAGCAAGCCGATGATTTTGACTTCGGAACCCACCGGAAGCTTGCGGATCGGACGCAGCGCATCCGATTCCTTGTCCGAGGCCCAGAGAGCATATTTGCTCCCTTCGGTTTCCAAGGCGAGAGGGCGACGGGAGGCAATTCTGCCTTCCACGCGGAAGAATTGTCCCATGTGCGCGCCAAGGTCGGCCGCCGCCTTCGCGTCGAATAACGGCAACTTTTCTGCCTTGAGACGGTCGAAGCCGACCGAACGCAGGGTCGTCGCATCGCTCGGCTCGCCCGCATCGGCCAACTCGAGACGCTTTGCTTTGTCGCCATCGGCGACGGTGCGCAGGCGGAAGGCGACCGGGAAGTGATCGCTGAACCCCGATCCCTGGCCCAGATTGCTCCATCGCCGGGGGATGCCCAGTTCGGTCACCGAATTCGTCCCGTCGAGGGCGACAACCGTGAAGGAGTTGTCCACGTATTGCAGCCCGTTGTGATCGTAGAGGCCCGGCGTGACGAGGCTCTGCATCAAGGTTCCCCATTTTCCATTGTGGTGGTCGGATCCGCGCTTTTTCTCCGGCAACTCGTGCCAAAGATTGTAGAGCGAGAAGTTGGTGGCGCCGGCGGTCGCGGCCTCGTCGCCCTGTGAGCCGAGGACATCGTTCATCCCGGTTTTTCCCATGAAGGGATACACCGCGGACTGGTTGTATTGCGAATTGAAGTCTCCGGTGACGACAACGTCGGCCGAAGGATCCGCGGCGAAGATCGCATCGAGCCGGTCACGCACCGTCTTGGCGTTGAAGCGACGGCTTTGCTCTGAGTCGAGATTGCTCGCGCCGGATTTCCAGTGATTGACGAAAACGACGAGAGGATGCCCTTCGACGTCAAGAGTCACCTCGAGCACATCGCGCGCGTCGGGGGTGGCGTGGCTTTTGACGTCTTTGACAGGGAATTTGCTGAACAACCCGTTTTTGTGGCCTTTCTTGTGCACGCCGCGATCCGTGCTGGCCATGGCGGCGAAGTCCGGTTCGTCCGCGCCGATGGCGATGCTGTAGCCGGTCATTCCCTCGTCGGCGAGATGCTTGAGGAGCAGGGCCTCGGCGGGAAGCCCGCGGATCTCGTCGTTCAATCCCGACGTGAGCATTTCCTTGGCCGTCGTGTTTTTGTATTTCTCCAGGAACCCCGCGTAGTCCGCGACTTTCGTATCCGGTGTGAAATCGAGTTCCAGCTCGTTGAAGGCGATGATGTCGGGTCCCGCCCCGTCGTTGAACGTCTTCAGGACTTTGGCGATCCCCTCCATCTTGCGGAGCGTTTTCTCCGGTGAGTAGGCGTCGGGCTCGCCCGTCTCGGCGTAGTCCTCGAAGATGGCGACCTTGTCGGCATCGAAAAGGTTTTCGACGTTATAGGTGAGGAAGGAGATTTCGCGCGCCTGCGCACCATGTGAAAAAGCGGCGCAGAGCAGCGCCGCCCGGAGGGCTGACTTCATCCCGGCAACAATCGTCCTTCCCGGACTCCTTGCAAATAAAAATCCCGCCCCGCGCGGACGCGGGACGGGATGGCGGGAGGGAAATCCCGTGTCTCAGTTCAAGGCTGCCTGTGCCGCGGCGAGACGGGCGATCGGCACGCGGAAGGGCGAGCAACTGACATAATCGAGCCCGATCTCGTGGCAGAATTCCACGCTGTCCGGGTCGCCGCCGTGTTCGCCGCAGATGCCCAATTTGATCTTCTTGCGCTCTTTGCGGCCGAGTTCGACAGCGATGCGCATGAGCTTGCCGACGCCCTGCGCGTCGACGCTGGCGAACGGATTTTTCTTCACGATCTCCAGTTCCTGGTAAACGGGCAGGAAGGTGCCCGAGTCATCGCGGCTCATGGCCAGCGTCGTCTGGGTGAGGTCGTTGGTGCCGAAGCTGAAGAACTCCGCGTCCTTCGCGATCTCGTCGGCGACAAGTGCGGCGCGCGGAACTTCGATCATCGTGCCGACCAGGTAGTCGAACTTCGTCTTTTTCTCCTTGGCCACTTCGGCCGCCACGCGATGGACGAGATCGACCTGCAACTTGAGTTCTTTCGAGAAACCGGCGAGCGGAATCATGACCTCGGGGCGGACCTTGATGCCCTTTTTCTGCACCTCGGCCGCGGCCTCGAAAATGGCCCGCGCCTGCATCTCGGAAATTTCCGGATAGCTGATGCCGAGGCGGCAACC
>JAFMJK010000113.1 GCA_017853515.1 Chthoniobacterales bacterium
GCAGTGCCGTTCAAGGCACTGGTGTTGTAAACCGCATCTTGAAGTTGCGTGATGTATTCCGGCGTAGATCCGTCCGGATACTGGCGCTCAAGATAACCGAGACGAGTTTGGCCATCGTAAAAAATCGGCAGACCGAACAAGGGCGCTTGCTTGGCGGTCCAAGTGAACTCAGGCAGGCGCGAGGTGACCTCCTGCCAGTCGTTCATCTGCCAGCGGGCGAGAATATTGAACTGGAAATTCTCGGTCAGCCAGTTGCCGGAGACGTTGTTGTCCGGTTGCGGATCCAGAACAAACTCGCTCGGGAAATAGTCCTGGAGAAAATATTGGTCGCTGACCGCATTGATGTCGGCCGTGGCGTAGACGTCGTCATTCACCACCAACCGGTTTTGGAAGGATACAATCCAGCGACCGCTCTCCGGTTCTTCGGTGCGCTGAAACGCCGTGTTGTTGACCGTCGGATCCGTGTCGTCCGCGTAATAGAATCGGAATTTGCCTGTGCTCTTGTCGTTCGGACCGTAGACCGACTCGAGGTCGAAACCCCCGGCGATGCCCCTCTCGCTGCGGTAGTCGAAGTGCACCGTCGCATCGGTCTTCGTCGTCAGGGGAAAAGTGTAGCCGAGCAGCAGGAACGCACCCCACGTGGAGTTGAATCCCGGTTTGATATCCCACCCCATCTCGCCCAGGGGTGCATAGACATAAGGGAACCAGAAAACCGGGGTCTCGCCGACATAGAGGGTGGCGTTGGAAAGAATGACGCGGTCGTCCGGGTAAATGCGCGCCGATTTGGCCCGCAGACGGTAGTCGGGCTGTGAACTGTCACTCGTCGTCAGGGTGAGCGACCGTGCCCGGAACTGCCTCAGCGTCGGCGCGCGCATGCTCACCGTGCTGAATTTGAAGATTTGGTCCCCGCCCTCGAAGTCCAGCGCGCGGATCTGGCGGCTCTCCAAATTGTAGACCGCGCGTTGCCCGTTCAAAACCTGGTCCTCGTTGTAAATGCGAATGTTGCCGACCAGCAGGACCTCGCGGGTCTCCGGGTTGTATTCCGCGTAATCGCAGTAGATGTCCGTGCCCTGGAAATGGATCTGCACGTTGTCCTCGGCCACCGCCACGCCGTCGACAAAGCGCGTTTCGCCGTCGGCCCGGATTTCCACCGGCACATCGGTGAAACTGCCGAACTGGGCGCGCGCCGGAAGGCAAAGCAAGGATAGGCCCAGAAGGGCCGGCAGGAGTTTGCGCATGCTGTCGCGAAAACTAGGGGAAAGCCCTCCCCGAGGCCAAGCAAATCCGCCCCCCACCCGAAAGAGATTCTTCAGGCCTCGTAGCCCTGCGGATTCCTCAAATGCCAGGCCCAGGCGCTTTCCACGATCGGCCGGATATTTTGGAACTTCGGCTCCCAGCCCAGCTCGGCGCGGATCCGGTCGGACGAGGCGATGAGCCGCGGCGGATCGCCGGCGCGGCGCGGCTTTTCCCGCACCGCGATCTCGCGGCCCGTCACGCTGCGGCAGCAATCGATCACCTCGCGCACCGAGGTCCCCCCGCCCGTGCCGAGGTTGAAAAAGCCGCTTCGCCCGCGATCGAGGGCGCGGATGTGGGCATCGGCCAAGTCGAGGATGTGGATGTAGTCGCGGATGCAGGTGCCGTCCGGCGTCTCGTAATCGGTGCCGTAGATTTCGACGGCTTCTTTCTGCCCGAGCGCGACCTTGAGCACGTTCGGAATCAGGTGCGTTTCGATGCGGTGGTCCTCGCCGAATTTTTCCGAGGCCCCCGCGGCGTTGAAATAGCGCAGTGCGGTGAAGCGCAGCCCGTGGATTTCGTCGTACCAGCGCAGGATCTTCTCGAACATCAGCTTCGATTCGCCGTAGGGGTTGATCGGACGCTGCGGCAGCGATTCGTCGATCGGCATGCGCTCAGGCACGCCGAACGTCGCGCAGGTCGAGCTGAAAACGAATTTCTTCACGCCGTTCTCCACCATGGCATCGAGCAGGTTCACCCCGCTGGAGACATTGTTGCGGAAATACTTGGACGGATTTTCCATCGACTCGCCGACCAGCGCGTTGGCCGCGAAGTGCATGACCGCTTCGGGCCCGAACTCCCCGATGGCCCGCGTCACCGCTTCGCGGTCGGACAAGTCCGCCTGGTAAAACGTGGCCCGCGGGTCGACCGCCGCGCGGTGCCCTTCGGTCAGATTGTCGAGCACGGCCACTTCGTGTCCGCGATTGAGCATCTCTTCCACGCAAATGCTGCCGATGTAGCCGGCGCCGCCGGTGACGAAAATCTTCATGGCATTTTCTTACGCGATCGCGCCGCGCGACACAAACCGTCTCTCAATACGCGCAATAGGTGCGGTGGAACGCGACATCCAACTCGATGAGGCGCGCCTGCACGCCGTCGAGATATTCGTGCAATCCCTGACGGAAAATGCCGTCGATCGTCGCATAGTCGAGTTGCGAGCGGAGCAAACCGGACATCCGCTCCGGCTCGTTCGAAAAATGGCCCTCGTCGGTCCCGCTGATCTGGTGAAGCGTCTCGTCGAGGCGGTCGACGCAGAAGCGGATGGTCCGCGGAAATTCGTCGTGGCAGATGAGAAATTCCGCGACACCCCAAGGCGTAACGTCTCCGCGGCGGATCTTCAGATACGCCTCCATGGCACTGCAGGAACGGAGCACATACATCCACTGCGAGATGTCGACATTCCCGCCCACCTGTTCCCCGCTGGGCAGCAGGATGTGGTATTTCAAATCGAGGATGCGCGAGGTGCAGTCGGCGCGCTCCATGAATTTGCCCGCGCGGATGAACCGCCACGCCTCGCCATGCGTCATGGTCGCGTCGGTCACCCCCTGGATAAGTTGCGATTCGTAAGTCACCTTGTCGTAGAAGTCGTGCGAACTGGCCCGGAACTCCCGGGCGGCCGAGCCGTCGCGGAAGTAGAGATACAGCCCGTTGATCTTCTCCCACATCTCGCTGGAGATCTGGTCGCGCACGGCGCGCGCGTTCTCGCGGGCGAAGCTGATGCAGGACTGGATCGAGTTGGGGTTGCGCGCCTCGAAAGTCACGTAATCGAGCACCGCGGCCGCCGTGAATTCGGGGTGCAACTGACGGAAAAGCTCCGTGTCCTCCAGCGTGCTGAGGATCGGGAGCCAGAATTGGCGCTCGGTCTCTTCGTTCCGGTTTTCCAGGTCGAGCAGCATCTGCCCGTTCACGTCGAGCAGGCGCGAATTGTTCTCGGCGCGCTCGATATACCGGCCGATCCAGAAAGTGGAATCCCCGACGCGGCTCAGCATGTCCCCTCGCCTCCGTCGAGCACCCACGTGTCCTTGCTTCCGCCGCCCTGCGAGGAATTCACCACGAGCGATCCCTTGCGCATGGCCACGCGGGTCAGTCCGCCCGGAATGATGCGCACGTCCTCGCCGCAGAGAACAAACGGCCGCAGGTCGATGTGGCGTCCCTCCATCTTCTCGCCGCACCATGCGGGCGAACGCGAAAGCGAGATGACCGGTTGGGCCACGAAGTTGCGCGGATCGGCCTCGATCATACGGCGGAAGGTTTCGATCTCCTCCCGCGAGGCTTTCGGTCCCATCAGCATCCCGTAGCCGCCGCTCTCGTTGGCCGACTTGACCACGAGATTGGCCAGGTTTTCCAGGATGTATTTGCGGTCCGACTCCACCGCCGAGAGATACGTCTCCACATTCGGCAGGATGGCCTCCTCGCCGAGGTAGAATTTGATCATCGCGGGAACGTAACAGTAGACGACCTTGTCGTCGGCCACACCCGTGCCGATGGCGTTGGCCAGGCTCACGGTTCCTTTGCGGTAGGCCTCGACCAGACCCGGCACGCCGAGCAGGGAATCGGCGCGGAAAACCTTCGGATCGAGGAAATCATCGTCGATGCGCCGGTAGATGACGTGAACCGGCTTTAGTCCCTTCGTCGTTTTCATGAAAACGCGGTCGCTCTGCACCACGAGGTCGGCGCCGGTCACGATCTCGATGCCCATGGCCCGCGCGAGAAAGGAATGCTCGAAATAAGCCGAGTTGTGGATGCCCGGCGTGAGCACCACCACGGTCGGGTCGCCCGCCGCGCCGGCCGGCGCGATGTGTTGCAGCACATCGAGCAGATCCTGCGCGTAGCGGTCGACCGGACGCACCCCGTAGCGTGCGAAGAGCTGCGGAAAAACGCGCTTCATCGTCATGCGGCTCTCCAGCACGTAGGACACGCCCGAGGGACAACGCGCGTTGTCCTCGAGAACGAGGTAGCGTCCGTCACGGTCGCGGATCAGATCCGTGCCGCAGACATGGATGTAGATGTTCTTCGGGATATCGAACCCCATGAACTCCGGACGGAAATGTTTCGCGCTGCGGATGATTTCCCCCGGAATGATCCCCTCTTTGACGATGCGCTGGTCGTGGTAGATATCGTGGAGGAAGGCATTGAGCGCGTTGAGCCGCTGCTTCAGGCCGCGCTCGATGTGCTCCCACTCCTCGCGCGGGATGATGCGCGGGATCAGGTCGAAGGGAAAAATCCGCTCCGTGCCCTCCTGCTTGTCGTTGTAGACGGTGAAGGTGATCCCCTGGTTGAGGTAGGATTTCTCCGCGATCTGCCGCTTGCGCGCGAAGTCCTCCATCGGCATGCCCGCCGCGCGCTCGAGAAGCAGGCGATAGTGCGCGCGCACCTCGCCGGTGGCCGAGAACATCTCGTCGAAGAAATCGCCGGGGTCGTAGTTGCTAAACAAGGAGGACATAGGAGGGGTCGGGAAAACGCCATTAAAGCACGAAGCATGCCACCCCCGAAAGACCGCCGGTTCTGCAGCGGCGGCCGCACATCGCCGCGACAACCTCAGGCCGCCTTGCCGATTTCGGTCGCTTCTTTGATCTCTTCCAGTTTCCCCGACCGCACGTCGTAAAGATACCCGTAAACCGGGATCGACCTCGGAATGAGCGGGTGGTTGCGGATCTTTTTCACATCGTCGATCACCGCTTGGCGGTCGTCGGTGAAGGTCAGCCAGTCGATCTTCGCGCCCTCGGGCGACCCCGGGCCTTGCCCCACGTCACGCCAACCGTTTTCGTCGACCACCGCCTGCTCGAGGCTCTTGGAGAGCAGGTCGCCCATGATCTGGTTGTTGAAAAGGACCATGCCGCAGTCGGTGTGATGGATGACGAAAAATTCTTTCGTGCCGAGCAGCTTGTAGGAAATGACCAGCGAGCGGATTGCGTCGTCACTCGCGCGGCCTCCCGCATTGCGGATGACGTGCGCGTCGCCCTCGGACAAGCCGGCAAACTTCGCGGGATCCATCCGCGCATCCATGCAGGTCAGCACGGAGAAGCGGCACGACGGCGGCAACGGCAGCTTGCCTTTCTCGCCGAAGCTCGCGACGTATTCGGCATTGGCTTTTTCGACACTTTGGACCACGGGGGATTTGTTCATGATTCCCATACGATACGCGGGATCGCTGTCCGAGGAAGCAAAAGTGGAGGTTGTTTTGAGTTTGGCTCGGAGGCGCCGGCGGGAAGTCCCGCAGGGGCTTACGATCACGACCAGGACTCGGCCCATCCTGCAGCGGAAGGCGATCAGCACGGCAGCAGCCTTCGGGCTATCCAACCATGGAGATCCGCACTATAGACGGACACGCGGCGTGTTCCGCGTCCGCTTGCTTCCATGACTCAAAACGAAATCCTCGACCTCTTCCGTCAAACCGGCGCCCTGCTGCACGGCCACTTCGTCCTCCGCTCCGGCCTGCACAGCCGCGAATTCTTCCAATGTGCCCTGCTCTTGCGTGACACCAAAGTCGCCGAGCAAGTCTGCGGCGCACTCGCCGATCAAGTTCGCGGCATCGATTGCGATACCGTCATCTCCCCCGCCCTCGGCGGCATGCTGGTCGGACAGGAAGTCGCACGCCAACTTGGCAGGCCGCACATCTTTGCCGAAAAGGACGACAATGGCGCGCTCGTCATGCGCCGCGGCTTCCAAATCAAACCCGGAGAGAAATTCATCGTCATTGAAGACGTTGTCACCCGCGGCGGGCGTCTCATGGAGACGGTCGACATCGTGAAAAAGCACGGCGGCACGGTCGCCGCCGCCGCCTGCCTGGTCAATCGCTCCGGCGGACAACTCCCCGCGATGGACTTTCCGTTCCACGGATTGGTCGAACTCAACCCCGAGACGTTTTCTCCCGATGCGCTGCCCCCCGATCTCGCCGGAACCGAAGCGGTCAAACCGGGGAGCAAATAAATGGGAAACGCCGTCCACGCGTTTTTCTCGCAGTGGGATATTTACCGACTCTGCATCGAGCACAACACCCTGTTCCACCGCGAGGTCGGTGAAATCCTGCGCCGCGAAATGCAGGCGCGAAGCGAGCCTTTCACTTTCCTCGACCTGGCCTGCGGGGACGCCGACCTCACCGCGTCCGCGCTGCGCGGGAGCGCGGTGCGCGCCTACACCGGGGTGGACTTCTCCGCCCCGGCCCTCGCCCTTGCCGCGGAGGGGGTGGCCGCGCTCGGCTGTCCGCGGACGCTGCACGAAACGGACTTCGCCGGTTTCCTCCGCGACAACAACGGGACCTTCGGTGTCGTTTATCTCGGGCTCTCCTTGCACCATCTCGATACCGCGGCGAAGCGCGAAACGATGCGGCATCTGCGGCGGGCCACTGCGGCAGACGGCACGTTTTACCTCTTCGAACCCATCCTTCACGGCGGCGAATCGCGCGAGGGGTATGTCGCGCGCTGGGCCGCGGCGATGGACGGTCCTTACGATCCCTTCCCCGCCGACGCGCGCGAAGCATTGCTCGAGCATGTCGCCGAGTCCGAGCGGCCCGAATCGCCGGAGGACTATCTGGCGTTGGCCCGCGAAGCCGGTTTTCATCACGGCGAAGTCCTCTTCACCGATCCCGGAAGTTTCTACTCCCTGTTCCGTTTTTCCGCATGAAGCCAAAAACAGAGTTGAAAGTTGAGCGATGAGAGCCGGAGCGAGGCGCCGCATCCCGACTTCAACCTCGTGGTGATCGGACGCTCAAATTTTTCCGTTCCAGTTCCTAAACCCTCGACCATAGACCCTCAACTTTTCTCTCCGCATGAACCAACCCACGCTCCGCGAACTCAAAGCCCGGTCGCAAAAACTCAAACCCATCATCCATGTCGGGCACGAGGGGGTGACCGATGCCCTTGTCG